>NZ_JBEGDD010000004.1:0-265092 GCF_040195595.1 Brevundimonas aurifodinae | reverse complement strand
GGGGGGGGCGGGGGCCCCCCCCCCCCCCCCCCCCCCCGGGGGGGGGGGGGGGCCCGGGGGGGGGGGGGGGGGCCCCCGCCGCGCATGACGGCGTTCGCGGTCACCCCCTCCGTCTCCTCCGCTTCGCTACGGATCCACCTCCCCCAACGGGGGAGGATCACGGCCGCGTCTGCCCCGTCCCGGTGACGACGTATTTGTAGCTGGTCAGCTGCTCCGCCCCGACCGGACCCCGGGCGTGGAGGCGCGAGGTGGAGATGCCGATCTCGCCGCCGAAGCCGAACTCTCCGCCGTCGGCGAACTGGGTCGAGGCGTTCCACAGCACGATTGAGGCGTCGACCACCGACTGGAAGGCGGCGGCCGCGAAACTGTCCTCGGCCACGATCGCCTCGGTGTGGCCCGAGCCGTAGCGGTTGATATGCTCGACCGCTTCGTCCAGCCCCTCCACGACCTTCACCGACAGGATCGGCGCAAGATATTCGGTGGACCAGTCGGCCTCTTCGGCCTCGCCCATGCCGGGGATCAGGGCGCGGGCCCCGGCGTCGCCGCGCAGTTCGCACCCGGCCGCCATCAGAGCCTCGGCGACCGGGGGCAGCAGGCGCCCGGCGGCCTCGCGATCGACCAGCAGGGTTTCGGTCGCGCCACAGACCGACACCCGCCGCATCTTGGCGTTCAGAACCACCGCCACCGCCATGTCGGGATCGGCGGAGGCGTGCAGATAGGTGTGGTTCATCCCCTCCAGATGGCCCAGCACGGGCACGCGCGCCTCGGCCTGGACCCGCTCGACCAGACTGCGCCCGCCGCGCGGGATCAGCAGGTCGATCGTCCCGCCCAGCCCGGTCAGCAGGGCTCCGACGGCGGCCCGGTCGGGGGTGTCGACCAGCTGCACGGCCTCCCCGGGCAGGCCCGCTGCGGTCAGCCCCTCCGTCACGGCGGCGTGGATGGCGAGCGCGCTGTCCAGACAGTCCGAGCCCGACCTCAGGATCGCGGCATTGCCCGAGCGGATGCACAGGGCCGCCGCGTCCGCCGTCACGTTCGGCCGGCTCTCATAGATGATGGCCAGCACGCCCAGCGGCGTCCGCACCCGGCTGAACGCCAGGCCGTTGGGCCGCGTCCAGTTCGCCGTCGCCTGTCCGAGGGGGTCGGGAAAGGCGGCGACCTCCTCGACCGCTCCGGCCATGGCGGCGATCCGGGCGGGGGTCAGGGCCAGGCGGTCGATCAGCGCCTCGGTGACCCCCCTCGACCGCGCGCGGTCCACGTCGGCGGCATTGGCGTCGAGGATCGGCTGGGCCCGGTCGCGCAGGGCCGCGGCCATGGCCGACAGGGCCGCCGAACGGGTCGCGGCGGTCG
The DNA here is from genome assembly GCF_040195595.1 of Brevundimonas aurifodinae. Classification (NCBI taxonomy): domain Bacteria; kingdom Pseudomonadati; phylum Pseudomonadota; class Alphaproteobacteria; order Caulobacterales; family Caulobacteraceae; genus Brevundimonas; species Brevundimonas aurifodinae. The sequence continues at coordinate 263,745 of NZ_JBEGDD010000004.1, read as the reverse complement.
CCGTGCGCAGGGCCTCGGCTCCGGTCCGCGCCCGGCGGCCCATCTCCAGCATCGTGGCGTCAAGCGTCATCGGTTCAGCACCAGGTCGTCGCGGTGGATGGCCACGCCCGGGCCCTTGTAGCCCACGATGGCCTCGATCTCTCCGGAGTGTCGACCCCGGATGCGCTCCATCTCCTCGGCGGCATAGGCGGCGAGGCCGACGCCCAGCGCCTGGCCCTTCTCGCCGGTCACGCGAACGCAATCGCCCCGGTCGAACCGGCCCTCGACGCCGCGAACGCCCGACGCCAGCAGGCTGCGCCCCGCGACCAGGGCCTCGGCGGCGCCCGCATCGACGGTCAGGCTGCCGGCCGGCTCCAGACTGCCCGCGATCCAGGACTTGTAGGCCGCCATGGGGCTCGCCGGTGCGGTGATCAGCGTGGCCCTGGCGCCCGTGCCGACCGCCGCCAGCGGCCGATGGGTCAGCCCCGAGACGATCAGGGTCGCGCATCCCGCCGAACGAGCGATGCGCGCCGCCTCCAGCTTGGTCGCCATGCCGCCGGTGCCGACGTCGGCCTCGGCGTTCGCCCCACCCGCCATGGCCAGCACCTCGGGCGTCAGCGCCTCAATAAGCGGCAGGTGGCCCGCAGAAGGGTTGCGGCGCGGATCGTCCGTATAAAGACCATCGACATCCGAGAGCAGGATCAAGAGGTCCGCCCGCGCCAGCTGGGCCGCTCGCGCCGCCAGCCGGTCGTTGTCGCCGTAACGGATCTCTTCGGTCGCCACGGTGTCGTTCTCGTTGACCACCGGCACGGCCCCCAGCTTCATCAGGGCCTCGATCGTGGCGCGCGCGTTCAGCCAGCGGCGGCGGCGTTCGGTGTCGTCGCGGGTCAGCAGGATCTGGGCCGGGGTCATGCCCAACGGCGACAGGGCCTGATCCCACGCCTGCATCAGCAGGGATTGCCCCACGGCGGCCGCGGCCTGTTTCTCGTCCAGCCGCGCGTTCTTCTCCAGCCCGAGACGCCCGCGCCCGAGCGCGACGGCCCCGGACGACACCAGGATCACCTGACGCCCGCCGGCGCGCAGCCCGGCCAGATCCTCGGCCAGGGACGCCATCCACGACAGGGCCGCGCCCCGGCTGTCGGCCTCGACCACCAGCGACGAGCCCACCTTCACCACGATGCGGCGGGCGGATTTCAGAGCGGAGGCGGCGGTCGGAACGGGGGTCACATCCGGACCATGCCGCGCCGTGTGCGCCGCAACAAGCGGTCTAGAGACCCCGGAAGGTGTCGCACGCCGCCGGGTCGCCGGACTGATAGCCACGCTGGAGCCATTCCATGCGCTGGGCTGACGAGCCGTGGGTGAAGCTTTCGGGGTTCACGCCGCGCCCGGCGTTGCGTTGCAGGGCGTCGTCGCCGATGGCCGAGGCAGTGCGCAGACCTTCTTCCAGATCGCCCGGTTCCAGCGCCACCTCGCCTCCGGATACGGCGGCGGCGTTGGCGGCCCAGACCCCGGCGTAGCAGTCGGCCTGGAGCTCCAGCGCCACGGAATAGCGGTTGCCCTCGGCCTCGGATGAGGCGCGCTGTTGCGCCTGCTGAACCTGTTCGGAGGCCCCGGTCAGGGTCTGGATGTGATGGCCGACCTCGTGGGCCAGGACATAGGCGCGAGCGAAGTCGGCACCGGAGGCGCCCAGCCGCGTCTCCATCTCCTGCCAAAAGCTGAGGTCCAGATAGACCTGGCGATCGGCCGGGCAATAGAAGGGGCCGAACGCCGCCTGGCCATAGCCACAGCCGGTGTTGGTGCCCTGTTCGTACAGGACGATGTTGGCGGGCGGCTGGTAGCCGTCCAGCTTCTGGGCCCAGACGTCGTTGATGTTGCGGCCCACGACGTCGATAAACAGGCCGGCCTGATCCTCGGGCGTGCCTTCGCGGCCTTCCTGCGAAGCCCCGGCCGCGCCGAACTGGCTGGCGACCTGGGTCGTGGTGGTCGGGTCGATGCCGAAGAAGACATAGCCGATGATGGCCAGAACCGCGACGCCGATGCCGCCGCCCGCGACCGCGCCACCGCCCATGCCGCGTCGGTCCTCGACCCCGCCGCCCCTGCGTCCACCCTGCCAGCGCATGCCGTTCTCCCTCGCCCTCTGATCCCAAGCTAAGCCGGAACGCGGGTCTGGGGAAAGGGATGCTTAGCGGGGTTGGCGATCCAGCCAGTCGTCGATCTGTCCTACGCCGCTCGACACCGCCTCGCGCCGCTGGGTGGCCCCGGCGACGGAGGGGGCGCCGGATGTCCGCGGCAGGGGCTGGACATGGGGGATGTAGGGCTCGGGCTGGCGGGCGGCCTCGACTTCCAGCCGGGTCAGGCGGCTGTTCAGCGTCTGCTGGCGGGCGAAGGCGGCCTGTTCGGCCGAGCGCAGGCGTTGCTGTTCGATGCGGTAGCGTTGCACCTCACCGGGGGAGACCCCCGGCCCCAGCCAGGTCTGGGCCGTCACCGGACTGGCGACTGCGAGAGCGATCAGGGCGAGGGCGACGCGCATGGACGAAACATGGGCGCAAGGCGGCGGCGGGCCAAGCGGTGCCTTTCTCACGCCTGCGCGAGCGGGTTCAGGGCAGGGCCCAGACCGAGGTGCGCTTGATCTCGAAATCCTCCAGCTCGCGAGTGGTGGGCACCCGGTATTCGGCCAGGAAGGTCAGGCCCTCGCGGGGGAAATAGGTCCGGTGCGGGTCTCCGATCAACACCCTTGTGCCGTTGGCCCCCGCCCGCCCCAGCCAGTCGAGCACCCGCCCCGCCATCGGCTGTTCGTAGCAGACGTCCCCGGCGCAGATGACGTCCACATCCGGCGGTGGGGCGACCAGCAGGTCGGCGTCGGTGAAGGCGATCTCCACCCCATTCGCCTCGGCGTTCAAGGCGACGGCGGCGGCGCAGAACGGGTCGATGTCGGCGCACAGGACGCTCGTCGCGCCCGCCTTCATCGCCGCGATGCCAACGAGGCCCGACCCCGCCGCGAAGTCCAGCACGCGCTTGCCCGCCACCTCGGCCGGATGGTCCAGAAGCCAGCGGGCCAGCGCCTGTCCGCCCGCCCATGCGAAGGCCCAGAACGGCGGCGGCAGACCCAGTGCCTCCAGCTCCTCCTCCGTCAGCCGCCAGATCGGCGTGACCTCATCGGCCAGCCACAGGGTGATCTCCGGCGCATGAGGCACGGTCTGCGGCCGGGTGTTGGCGCGGATGAAGGCGGTCGCATCGGGGATGGGCACGTCTGGGGTATGAGCCCCGTCGTCCCGGACGGCTAGAGGAACCGTGGCCTCCTTTGGCTCACTGATTTTTTCCGCTCATCCCCGCGAAAGCGGGGACCCAGTTCTTTGGGCGATGACCGTTGCCATCCAACGCTGATCGTCATCCCGGACGTCGTGCCTCACCTAAACACTGGGTCCCCGCTTTCGCGGGGATGAGCGGAAAAGTGAGGAACAGATCAACTCTGCGAACGAATGCCTAGAGCCAGGGCTCCAGCAGCGTCCGCACCTCGACCTTGGCTCTCAGGCGGCTGGCCAGCAGATAGACCCCGCCCAGCTTTCTCTGCACGAACAGGGTGTCGACCGGCGGCACATGCCAGACACTGCGGTCCTGGGCGAAGACCATGCCCCGGTCGCGCAGCTTCGCCGTCACCGAGGTGTCGCTGAAGTCGAAGGGACCCTCGCCGCGGAACGGCGCCAGGGCCAGGTCGAACATGGCCTCCAGCTCGGCGTCGCGGGCCATGGCCCGGTCATCGAAGAAGCCGATGGCCCGCGCCGCCGCGATCGCCGCCTGTCGGTCGTCGGCGAGCGCCGCACGCATCAACCCGCGATAACCCTCGGCCAGCTCCGGCGGGATCGCCCGCGTCGCCCCGAAGTCCAGCAGCACCAGCCGCCCGGAGACGTCGACCCGGTAGTTGGCGAAGTTGGGATCGGTCTGCATCAGGCCGAATTCGAACAGCTCGCGCAGCAACAGCCGGATCATCAGGGTGGCGATCCTGTCGCGCTCGGCCTGCGACGCCGTCGTCATGGCTTCGACCGGTCCGCCCTCGACATAGTCCATGGCCAGGACGTCGGGGCGGGTCAGTTCCGCGCACAGGCCGGGCACGACGTGGTCCGGATCGCCCGCCAGCAGCGCGCCGAAGCGCGCCAGGTGCTGAGCCTCGCGCGCATAGTCGGCCTCCTCGTGCAGCTGTCGCTTGGCCTCGACCAACAGGGGGGCCAGATCGATCTCGCGCGGCAGGATGCCCGAGACGCGCATGAGGGTGGCGACATTGTCGACGTCGCTGTCGATGCTGCGTCGGACGCCGGGGTACTGGACCTTGATCGCCAGATCGCGGCCCTCGCGGGTCAGGGCGCGGTGGACCTGGCCGATCGAGGCGGCGGCGACGGGCTCCATGTCGAACCGCGCGAACCGCTCCGGCCAGTCGCGGCCCCAGCGGCGGTTCAGCGCCGCCGTCAGCTGGACCGGCGGCATGGGCCGGGCGTCGGACCGCAGCCGCGCCAGGATGTCCGACAGCTCGGGCGGCAGCAGTTCGCCCGCGTCCATCGACATCAGCTGCCCGACCTTCATCGCCGCCCCACGCAGCTGGGCGAGCTCCTCGGTGACCCGAAGCGCGTTGGCGGGAGTCAACAACAGGTCGCTGACTCTGGGCCGGCCGCCCCGCGCCATCTGCGCCGCGCCCTCGGCCAGCACATTGCCCGCGATGCCCGTCGCCATCCCGCCGAACCGCGCCAGCCGCGACAGGCGGCCGGTCGGCACGGACAGGCCGCGGGACGGTGACGAGCCGCGAGGCGAGGGCGGGGGCGGACGCATCCAGCGAACAGGCGCTCGCCACGCGGTCGCGGCAATGCGGCATGGGGTAGCCGCGACAAGACGGCCGATCAGCCCACCCGCGACGCCGCCTTTGTCAGCACCTCGACATAGCCGCCGGCTACCTCCATCCGTCCACCGGGCTCGGTCGCGCGGATCGCCCGGTGCAGGCGCGGCAGGTTCCAGCAGGGCACATGCATGAACAGGTGATGCTCGGCGTGGAAGTTGACCCAGTAGGGGGCGATGAAGGCGCGCTCCCACCACGACGCCCGGGTCGTGCGCGCGGCGCGAAAGGCGTCGTCGGCGGAGCCCTCGACGCAGGCGTGTTCGGCGATGTTCCTCAGCCGCGTCACCAGCGGAAACCAGGTCGCCATGGGCAGCAGCCACAGGGCGAAAAAGGCCCACCAGACGCCGAGCAGGGTCAGGCCCGCCAGCAGCGCCGCGTTGAACAGCAGGAAGGCCGCGACCGATCGGCCTGTGACCGCGGCGTCATAGTCGTGCGCCTTTTCCCCCTCCGCCGCCCGGCCGCGCAGGGCCGCCAGCGGCAGCAGCACGCGCTGCTTGAAGAAGGTCTGGCCGGTCAGGTCGCGGACCATCTTGCGCCGCAGGGACGCGCCGTTGACCGGGAACGGCGCCGACAGCATCAGGTCCGGGTCCTCCGGCTGCTGGGCGAACCGATGGTGCGCCAGGTGATAGGGCCGATAGGCGGTCAGCGAGGCTCCGACCGGCACGGCGCAGAGCCACTGTCCGAGAAAGTCGTTGAACTTCAGGTTCCGCGCCAGGGCCCCGTGCGCGGCCTCGTGCATCAGGATGGCCAGGCCCAGCTGGCGCGTGCCGATCACCATGACGCAAAGGGGGATCAGGATCGGTTGCCAGACGCCAACCCCGATCGCGAGCGCGATCACGCCCCAGCAGTGGGCAACCAGCAGCGGCCCCTTCCACGTCGAGCGGGACTGGAACGGAGCCCAGGCTTTCGGCGCGAAAAGATCAGACGGCGAGATACGCGGTGCTGCGGACATGGTCGGCAGGATATCGCACGCTACACGCTCACGCGAGGGCGACTCAGAATGTAAGGTTGACATTACATTATCACGTCTGTCATGCTGACCTTACATCAAGGAGGCGGTGAATGACATCCCTGGCGAACGCGGACCCGGCGCATCGACGCTATGTCATTCGCACCATGGCCTTCATGGCCGGTTATGTGGCGGTCAACACCGCGGCCATTCTGGGCGCGTTTGACGAGATGATCGGTCAGCGGGCGGGCGTCTTCCTCGGCCTCGCCATCGCCGCGCCGATCGCCGGGCAGATGTGGGCCACATTGTCGCTGATGAACGAGTCCGACGAGTTTCTGCGGGCTATCACAGCCAAGCGCTTCATCGTCGCGTCGGGCCTGTCGATGGCGCTGTTCTCGGGCTGGGGCTTCATGGAGAGCTACGGCGACGCGCCGCATGCGCCCGGCTGGATCATCTATCCCCTGTTCTGGGGCCTGTTCGGTCTGGTCACTCCCTTCATCCGGACCAGCCGATGAAGAACCGCATGAAGGACCTGCGCTCTGCGCGCGGCTGGACCCAGGACCAGCTGGGTCGCGCCATCGGGGTTTCGCGCCAGGCCGTCAACGCCCTGGAAACCGAAAAACACGATCCGTCACTCGACCTCGCCTACCGGATTTCCGCCGTCTTCGAAGAGCCGGTCGAGGCGATCTTCACCAATCCACACACCTGACCATTTGTCACGATAACCTGACCCAAAGGACATCGCCATGTTGAACACCGCCCACCCCGGGCGCGCGATCCTGCGCGCCCTGGGGCTCGCCACCGCTCTGGTCGCCGCGCCGCTCGCCGCCACCGTCACGCCCGGAGATGCCCATGCCCAGGTGAGCCCGACCTTCGCCTCCGACCGGCTATCAGTCGAGGTCGTCGGCGCGGGTCCCGACGTCATCCTGATCCCCGGCCTGGCTTCCTCGCGCGAGGTCTGGCGACCGCTGGCCAATCGTCTGTCCGGGACCCACCGCGTCCACCTCGTGCAACTGGCCGGGTTCGCGGGCGAGCCCTGGACACACGGCGACGGCCCGTTCGTCGAGCCCGAGGTCGCCGAACTGGCTCGCTACATCGCCGAGGCCGGGCTGGAGCGCCCGGCCGTCATCGGCCACTCAATGGGCGGCTTGTCAGGCCTGCTGCTGGCCCAGCGCCGGCCGGATCTGGTCGGACGGCTGATGATCGTCGATGCCCTGCCGTTCTATTCCGCCCTGTTCGGGCCCACCGTCACCGCAGAGACGGCCCGGCCCGTCGCCGCCCGGATGGCCGCCGCCATGCTCGCGGCCGACGACGCCACCTATCGCGCCCAGCAGGAGCAGGCGGCCCAGGGCCTGGCTCGCGATCCGGCGATCCGCGAGGCGATGGTGGCCTGGTCGATGGCCAGCGACCGCCGCGCCGTGGCCGCCGCCTTCTCCGACGTCGTGACGACCGACGCCCGACCGGGTCTCGCCGCCATGACGACCCCCGTGACGGCCCTTTATGCCACCGACGCCGACGGCGGCCCACCGCCCGCCATGGCCGAAGCTTTGTGGACACGGGAGTATGCGACCCTGCCGGGCGTCGAACTGGTCCGTATCGATGGCGCGCGCCACTTCATCATGGCTGATCAACCCGCCCTGTTCGGCGCGGCGGTGGACGCGTTCCTGAGGTAGGCGGTCATCGCTCTCCCTCCCCCGAGGGGGAGGGAGAAAATAGGGCTCACCCCACCTTCAACGCCCCCCCGAACTCGCCGGCATAGGCGGGGGCGATCAGGCCCCGGAACGCCGTCACCGGGACGCTGACCTCATAGGTCCCCTCGGCATAGGGCCCGACGACATAGGGCCCGACCAGGAAGGTCAGCCCCCCCGCCTTGCCAGGCTCGGTCGAGGCCGCCAGGACGAAGGGCGTCTCGGCCGCCCGGGGGCATTTCCAGTTTCCGGTGCCGGTCAGGCTGACGGTTTGGGCTGCCGGGTCGCGGCGACGCTTCTCGGCATTGATGGCGGCGCACAGGGCCTGGTCCAGGGCCGTCATGTCGGCGGGCTTGGTGAACAGATCGGCGGCGGCGATCTCGCGCTTCAGGGCCTTGTCCCACAGGATGGCGCTGAACTGGGCATTGGGGTGGGCCCCGCCGGTGTATTCCGACGCCGTCCGCATCAGGCTGAACAGTTTGGCGGTCTCGGCCCCCGGGGTGATCTCGATGGTCTTGTCGTAGGGCGGCAGGCCTTCGTCACCGCCCGCTTCGGTGCGGTCGGCCTGGGCCCCCTCGGCGAAGGCGCGCAGGTCGCGGACGTTGGCGGCATAGAGGCGGGCGTGCAGGTCCGGCTGGCTGCGAAGTGCCACCGGCAGGGTCAGGCTGACCTCGGCATAGGGGGTCTTGGACTCGAACGCCATCGGCGCGGCGGCCTCGGCGGGCGTGATGACGGCGGCGGTTCCGGGGGCGGGCGTCGCGGGCGCGGCGTCTTCCACCCGGTCGCGGTCGCAGGCGGACAGGGTGGCCAGGGCCAGCAGGGAAACGGCGATCAAGGGGCGGCGCGCGGTCATGGTCGAAGGTCTCCGGTCAGGCCCCAAGGGTTAGCGCACCCAGGGTGATGGCCGCCAGCAGGATCAATCCCGCATCGCGGTTGGACTTGAACAGCCTCAGCGCCAGAACCCCGTCGTCGGGCCTCAACCGCCAGACCTGCCAGGCCAGATGCAGGGCGTAGGCCCCAAGGCCCAGGAAGAACAGCGGCCACAGCCCCGCCGCCACGCCCGCCACACCGGCGCACAGCACCGCGCCCGCATAGAAGACGCCGACGCCCGCCCGAACGCCCGAGCCGAGCCGCCGCGCCGTCGATTTCACGCCCACCATGGCGTCGTCCTCGATGTCCTGCAGGGCGTAGACGGTGTCGTAGCCGAGCGTCCAGAACACGCCGCCGACCCACAGCAGGACCGACACCACCGTCACCTCTCCGGTCACGGCCGCATAGCCCATCAGCGCGCCCCAGTTGAAGGTGATGCCCAGCCACGCCTGAGGCCACCAGGTGATCCGCTTCATGAAGGGATAGGCGGCGACCAAAGCAAGCGAGCCGAAGCCCAGCAGGATGGCCGTCCCGCCCAGGGTCAGCAGGATCAGGAAGGCGACCAGGCTGCACCCGATCACGAATGCCAGGGCCTGTTTCACGCTGATCCGGCCCGACGCCACGGGTCGGGCGGCCGTGCGGGCCACCTGCCGGTCGATGTCGCGGTCGACGATGTCGTTGAAGGCACAGCCCGCCGCCCGCATCAGACAGGCTCCGATGAAGAACCCCAGGAACAGCCAAGCGTCGTAGAGGTCTGGCGTCTTGCGGTTCTGCGCCAAGGCCAGGGCGATCCCCTGCCACCCCGGTAGCAGCAGAAGCCAGATTCCCACCGGCCGGTCGAACCGCCCCAGCTTCAGCCAGGGCTTCAGCGCCTCGGGGGCGCGCAGGTCGACCCAGTTCTTGCCGGCGTCGGGGAGGGGGGCGGACATGACCGTGGAATAGCACCCCCGGCCCCGGCCCCACCACCGCCGTCATCCTCGGACTTGATCCGAGGATCGGATTGTCAGCGGCGCGTTCGCGGGCGTAGCGCGAGATCTTGCCAAGCGGCCGGCATGCCCGGCGCGGAACGTCCGGCCCTCGGATCAAGTCCGAGGGTGACGGCGTGTGCTAAAGCTCCAGCCGGTTCTGGGCGTCGAACAACAGATAGAGACAGATCGCCAGCAGGCCGATGTCCTTGGCCAGGAACTGCCCCGTCCCCCCGAGCGCCGGGAAGGCATAGCCCTCGGCCACGATGCCCGGCGCGGTGAAGAAGAAGCTGAGCGTCACCACAAAGGTCGCCACCCCCATCAGCGCCCCGACCAGACCGGCGAACGGAAATCGACCCCCCAGCGCGATCAGCAGTCCTGCGGTGATCTCCAGCACGCCGATGACGATCGACGCGCCTTGCACGCCGATCAGCGGATACATCCAGCCGAACAGCCAATAGGTCTCGGCGATCCCCTTAACCCCCTCGGCCTCATAGGGCAGGAACTTCATATAGCCGAACCACAGGAGGATCAGCACGATCCCAGCGCGCAGGAAGGCGCGCGCGTCGAGGCGGCCGGTCGGCGGCGCGGGGTCGTTGGCGAACGTCATGTCAGGGGTCTCGGCGCGAAGGATGCCTACCGTTCGCTCGCCGGCCGCACAGGGTTACGCTTCGTTGCTCAGCCTCGCCGCACCAGAACGACCCCGCCGATGACCAGGGCCACCCCCGCCAGCCGGGTCAGGCTGATCGGCGCGCGCGGCACGCCCAGCGCGCCAAAGTGGTCCAGCACCAGGCTGATCAGCAACTGGCCCGCCACCATCAGGGTGATGGTCGTGGCGACACCGAGACGCGGCACGGCCCAGGCCGCCGCGACCACGAACACCGCCCCGTAGAGCCCGCCGATCCACGCGTAGGGCGGCAGGCCCTTGACCGCGACCATGTCCGGCCTTGCGTGCAGAATGGCCGCGAGTATGCCCAGCGCCGCCGTGCCGACGGCGAACGAAACGAAGGCGGCGTTGACCGGGCCCGAGACGGCCACGGCCAGCTTGGCGTTGGTCGGCGCCTGGAGCGCGGTCGCGCCTCCGGCCAGCACGACGGCGAAGATTGCGATCCAGGGTCCGAGATTCATGCGGGGTCCTTACCAGAGCGGATCGACAGGCGCGCCGGCGAACATCTCGGCCAGGCGCGCGCGGGTGGATCGGTGGGCATCGTCGGGCAGGGCATCGGGAGCGAACCAGCCGATCTCGGCGATCTCGCCCCGATGGGTCAGCTCGCCGACCTCGAAGGCGTCGAACCGATAGACCAGCACATGGTCGCCGCGAAAGAACCGCTCGTTGGAGTGGACGGACACCAGTCGCCCAGGCGCGGTCGCCCTCAGCCCCGTCTCCTCGAACAGCTCGCGCGCCGCCGCGTCGCCGATGGTTTCGCCCCGGTCCACGCCCCCGCCCGGCAGCCACCAGCCCGCCAGATAGGTGTGGCGCACCAGCATGACGCGGCCGCCTGCGTCAACCGCCACGGCGCGCACGCCCAGCGTCATGCCCCGGCTGGCGCGCGAAAAGGCGAAGAACAGCGGGCGGCTGTAGGGCTCGATTCGGACGCGCCAGTTCATCGGCGCACGCTGCCACACCCGGCGGGCCGGGCGATAGCGGCGTCAGAGGAGGACGCCCTCGCCGTCTTCCTTGACGAAGCTCTCCGGCCGGACGTCCAGCACCTCGAACACCCGCTCGGAGGGTCGCGCCAGGACCACCCCCAGGGGGGTCTCGACGATCGGCCGGTTCACCAGGATCGGATGCTCGACCATCGCCGCGATCAGGTCGTCATCGGAGACCCCGTCGTTCAGTAGGCCGAGCTCCTGCGCCGGCGTGCCCTTGTCGCGCAGGATGGCGCGCGGCCCCTCGCCCATCCGCGCCAGAAGGTCGCGCAGGCAGGTCTCGGTCCAGCCGGACTTCAGATACTCGACCACCTCGGGCTCCCGCCCCACCTGGCGGATCGCGGCCACAACGTTGCGGGACGTGCCGCAAGCGGGGTTGTGAAAGACGGTGACGGGAAACTCGCTCATGGATCGTCCGGGGCCTGTGCACGCTTGATGCGGGGGTCTGGTCATTCTATGCCGTCCCGCGAACAGGAGCATCCCCATGCTGGCCCTCGGCATCATCATCGGTTTCGTCGTCGTTCTCGCCGCCATCAATGCGATCGAGTTCGGCCGGGTTGACTGAGCCTTCACGCGGCGCGGCGCTCGTCACGGGGGGATCGCGCCGGATCGGCCGGGCCATCGCGCTGGCCTTGGCCGAACGTGGTCATGACGTGGCCATCCACCACCGGTCATCGGCTGAAGACGCCGAAGCCGTCGCCGCCGAGGTGCGGGCCCTGGGCCGCCGCGCCGCCGTCGTGGCGGCCGACCTGACCGTTGAGGCCCAGGTCCGGGCCCTGACCCCCGCCGCGACCCAGGCTCTGGGCCCCCTCTCAGTTCTCGTGAACAACGCCTCGGTGTTCGAGGACGACCGCGTCGGTTCCCTGGAGCGTGCGAGCTGGGACTGGCACATGGAGACCAATCTCCGCGCGCCCCTCGTGCTGATGGAAGCCTTCGCCGCCCAGGCCCCGGACGGATCGGCGGTGGTCAATCTGCTGGACCAGAGGGTGCTGAAGCCCGATCCCCGCTTCGTCTCCTATGCCCTGTCGCGCAATGGCCTGTGGTGGGCGACCCGGACGATGGCCCAGGCCCTGGCTCCCCGTATCCGCGTCAACGGCGTGGGCCCGGGTCCGACCCTGAAGTCCATCCACCAGACCGAGGCCGAGTTCGCCGTCGAGGCCGCCGCCGTTCCGCTCGGCCACGGGGCCGATCCCGACGACATCGCGTCGGCGGTACTCTATCTGATTGACGCCCGCTCGGTGACCGGACAGATGATCGCGGTCGACGGGGGCCAGCATCTGGCGTGGCAGACGCCCGACATCCTCCCGGAGCCCTGACGCCTGTGTCCTTTCCCGCCGCCGTTCCCGCGTCCGTCCCGCTCGCCCGCCGCGAGGGGCTGAGGGTCTTCGTGCGCGGCCTTCAGGTCCAGGCCGGCATCGGCGTCTACGACCATGAGCACGGTCGGCTACAAACGCTGGTGATCGACGTGACGCTGGATCTGGGCCCCGCCGAAGTCCACGGCCTGGCCGACACCATCAACTACGAGACCGTCGCCACCGCCTGCCGGCGCATCGTCGCCGAGGGCCACGTCGGCCTGGTGGAGACCTTCGCCGAACGACTGGCGCTGGATTGCCTGCTCGACCCCCGCGTGCTGGGCGTCACCGTCCGCATCGAAAAGCCCGGCGCGCTGGAAGCCGCCGCCGCCGCCGGCTGCGAACTGACCTACCGGCGCTGAAGGACCGCCTCGCGGTAGGCGAGAGGTTCATCACGGCGAGCACAACGAAGGCACAACGGACACGACGGGACCGAGTGAACGTCGAGGTCGCCGCTCGCTCATCTGAGGCACCGGGGCCCAGAATGGGCGGCTTCGCCGCCGATTCGTGAACTCGATCCGTCAAGGACCGGTCGGCGGCCGGACCGCGAGCTCGGTATCGTTGTGTTCGCTGTGATGAACCTCTTTCTTGCCCTCTCAGCCACGCGACCACCTCTCCGGTCTTCAGCCCTTTTTAGGCGGCCAGGGGATGAAGGCGCTGGTCCGGCGGATGTAGTCTTCATAGCCGGGCCGGGACGACCGGATCGCCTTTTCGGTGATGCCGATGCCGGACCACTTCGTCAGGGTGAAGGTCAGGAAGAGCGGTCCGACGATCGAGACGATCCCGACCCAGCCGGTCTCCGCCGCGATCAGCCAAAGCCCCCACCACACGCAGGCGTCGCCGAAATAGTTGGGGTGCCGGGTATAGCGCCACAGACCCCGATCCATGACCTGGCCCTTGTTGGCGGGGTCTTTCTTGAAGGCCGCCAGCTGGCTGTCGCCGATGCTCTCGAAGGCGATGCCGATGACGACGATCACCGCCCCGGTCCAGCCGATCCAGCCGATCGGCGGGGCATAGGCGATCTGGCCCAGCTGCGCCGGCAGGCTGTTCAGCCAGGCCAGCGCTCCTTGTGGCAGGAAGACGAAGAGGAAGGCGGTCCTGCGGAAACTCCAGCCCTTCCTCGCCTGCCCCTCCAGAATGGCCGTGTAGCGCCGGTCCGCGCCGTGTTCACGCCACCGCTTCAGCAGGTGCCAGCCCAGCCGGATCGCCCACACGCCGACCAGCCACAGGATCAGCCCCTTTCTGACCGGATCGCCGTCGGTCCGGGGAAAGGTGATCAGCGCCAGGAACAGCATCCCCAGCGGCCAGACCCCGTCGATGAAACTGACGTCGCCCCACCGCACCGCCAGCCGGGTCAGCAGGGTCATGATGACGGTGATCGCCAGCAGGTTGAGGCCCAGCAGAGGGGCGATCTCGGACAGGCTCATGTCATGGCCACCCGGGCGTCAGCCATCATGGTCCCGCCTAGTCGACGCACAGGGTCGGCTGGGCGCGACCGTTCTCGATCGGCGTGTTGCAGCCGAAGGGCAGGTCGTTCGGGGCGCAGACCCCGGTGACCTCGCCCGCGTTCGGGCCCGCCTCCTTGGCGCGGCAGTCACCCATGCAGTCGTCGCCGTCGCGGCACACTCGGCCCGCGTCCGAGAACGGCACCACGCACCGCTCGGTCTGCAGCCGCCCGACCCGCATCAAGTCGCCGCCGCGCGCGGCGCAGGCCTCGGCCGCCGTCCGGGTCGGGGCGGTGGCGTCGGGGGCCGTCATCGGCGAACAGGCCGAGGCGAGCAGAGCAATGGCGGCGATCAACAGGCGCATGGTCTATCCTTTGAGCGAGACGTCGCCCTTGGCGAAGCCGGTCCAGACGTCATCGTAATCCAGCTGCATCGTGGGGCTGGTTTGCGCCCAATCCGTGGTCCGGATCGGCCACCGTGTCTCGAACATGAAGGCCAGGGTGTTGTCCAGCTTGTGGGGCTTCAGCTCGGCTGCGACCGCCTTGTCATAGGACGCCTGGTCCGGGCCATGGCCGCTCATGCAGTTGTGAAGCGACGCGCCGCCCGGCGCGAAGCCGCCCTCCTTGGCGTCATAGGCCCCGGTCACCAGCCCCATGAACTCGCTCATGACGTTCCTGTGGAACCACGGCGGACGGAAGGTGTCCTCGGCCACCATCCAGCGCGGCGGGAAGATGACGAAGTCCACGTTGGCCGTGCCCGGCGTGTCCGACGGACTGGTCAGGACGGTGAAGATCGAGGGGTCCGGATGGTCGAAGCTGACCGTGCCGATGGTGTTGAACCGGGCCGTGTCATAGCGACAGGGCGTGTTGTTGCCGTGCCAGGCGACGACGTCGATCGGGCTGTGATCGAAGGTCGTGGTCCACAGCCGCCCCGCGAACTTCTGCACGCACTCGGTCGGGCGATCCACGTCCTCGAAGGCGGCGACCGGCGTTTCGAAATCCCTCGGATTGGCCAGGCCGTTCGAGCCGATGGGCCCCAGGTCCGGCAGGCGGAAGGGGCTGCCATAGTTCTCGCAGACATAGCCCCGGATCGGCGCCCCCTCGCCATCTGGGCACTCCACGCGGAAGCGCACGCCGCGCGGGATGACGACGATGTGGCCGGCCTCGGCCTCGATCCGCCCCAGTTCGGTGACGAACACCTGCCGGCCCAGTTGCGGCACGATCAGCAGCTCGCCGTCGGCGCAGTAGAAGACCCGGTCGGTCATCGACCGGTTGGCGGCATACAGATGGATGCCCGCGCCGCCCTGCGTCTCCGCATCGCCATTGCCGCCATAGGTCACCAGCCCCTCGACCCAGTCGGTCGGCGTTTCGGGGACGGGCAGGGGGTCCCAGCGCATGCGGTTGGGGCTGGGCGGCGCGTCGGTGAACGGGCCCGATCGCACCCGGCCCTGGTCGAAGGGCACATAGGCCGGATGCTGGGCGCTGGGGCGCAGGCGATACAGCCAGCTGCGGCGGTTCTCGCTACGCGGCGCGGTGAAGGCCGTGCCCGAAAGCTGTTCGGCATACAGGCCCATCGGCGTCTTCTGCGGCGAGTTCCGAGCCACCGGCAGGGCCCCCGGCACCGCCTCGGTCGCGAAATGGTTGCCGAAGCCGGTCAGGTACTGTGCGCTGTCTTGCGTCATCTCTCGTCTCCCGTTGGGCGCGGTTTAGCGGCCGAGCGCCGGGCCGTCACCACCGCAGCGACAGTCCCGCCCGAACCATGCGCGGCGGGCCATAACCCTCGACGCCGTCGCCCGTCTCCGACACCTCGACCTCGGCGTCGAACAGGTTGTCAGCGGCGACGAAGGCGATGACGCCGTCGCGCACCGTCCACTCCGCCCGGGCGTCCAGCGTGACGGCCTCATCCAGCGTCCGGCTGTTCAAGTCGTCGTCGAACCGGTCGCCCTCGTAGCGGACGCGACCGACCAGGGTCAGCCGCTCCGTCGCGCGCCAGACCGCCCCCGCCGAGGCACTGACGACCGGGGCCTGGGCCGGGCGCAGACCCGTCAGCTGAGGCGCCGCCGTGCCACCGTCGAGCTCGGCATCGGTCATCGAGACCGCGCCGTCCAGCGACAGGCGGTCGTCGATGCGGTGCTCGATCGACGCCTCGATCCCGACCGCCTCGATGGTTCCCGCGTTCTGGCGCTGGCGCAGGGCCCCGCCTGCCGGGACGAAGCCGGCACGCGGGAAGGTGCCGGGACCCGCGCCGATCGTGACGTTGACGATGGCCTCCTCGATCCGGTTCCAGAAGACGGTCGCCTGAACCTCGGTCGCGCCGCCCGTCCAGGCCAGACCGCTCTCCAGCCCCTGCAGCCGCTCGGGCACCAGCGCCGCGTTGGCCTCGGTCAGGTCGTTGCCGACGCGGAAGGGCCGGTGGAGCTCGTTCAGGGTCGCAGGCCTGAACCCCGTGTATGCCGCCGCCCGCCCGGCCCAGCCGCTGCCGAGGTCGCGCCGCGCCGCCAGCCGCGCCGAGACCACTTCCCCCGACCGGTCGGGATCGGTCTCGTTCAGCGTCGGCAGACCCGTGGCCAGATCGCGCTCGATCCGCCGCCCGCCGGCGTTCTCCCAGCCGTCGAGACGCAGGCCGCCCGCGATCAGCCACGGCCCCGCCGTCCACGACGCCTCGCCATAGGCTCCTACGACCGAGGTCTCGCCGCCCGCCACCCGGCTGCGCGTGAAGCCACCGCCGAGATTGCGGAACCGCTCGCGCGTCTCGCCCTCGGCGAAACGAGCGTCGCCACCGACCTCCCACTCCAGCTGGCCACCCGCGAGCGGAACGGCTGTCCCTCGCAGGGCGGCGTTCCAGCCCCAGCCCTCGGCGGGGGTGGCGAACTGGTCGTTGGCAGCCGTGGTCGATCCGCGCCCGGCCGCCACGGCCGCCGAGGTGTTGGAAAAGTCGCTGGTCCGCCGCCAGACCTGGGCTCGCCAGCCGAGGCGGTCTTCGGCGGGCGCCCGCGACGCCGTCGCTGCATAGCTCTCGCCCGTCGCCGAGGAGCGCGCGCGCGCCAGGCCCGAGCCCCGATCCTCCTCATAGGCCGAGGCCCGCAGGGACAGGGCGATGTCGCCGTTCAGGGCCGCGTCCGCCCGGATCGCCCCCGCCAGGGTCTGCAGATCCAGCGGCGTGTCGGCCGAGCCCGCCGCCGGGCCACGCACAGGGACATAGCCGTCGCTGATCTCGCGCTGCAGGGTTCCCGTCAGGCTGAAACGCCCCGCCGACAGGGTCGTCGCCGCGCCCAGCCTCTGGCCGCCATACTCGCCGCCCGACACCTCGACCGCGCCCCCGACGCCGTCCCGTTCGCGCAAGGCGATGACGCCGGTCAGGGCTCCGGCGCCGTATGGCCCCGCGCCCGCGCCACGGATGATGTCCAGCCCCGACAGGCTCTCGGTCGGCACCTGGCTCCAGATCACCCACCCTCCGAACGGGTCGTTCAGGGGCACGCCGTCCAGCGTGACCAGCGTCCGCCCCGCCCCCGACGGCGCGATGGCCCTCAGCGAGATCCCCTGGGTCGTCGGATTGGCGGCCAGGCTGGAGGTTCGCCGGAACAGGCTGACGGCGGGCACCGACCGCAGCGCCTCGTCCAGCCGCGTCTCGCGCGACAGGCGCTCTTCACCGATGCGGATGACACTGAACGCCGCCTCGGCAGCGGCCGGCGGCAACCGGGCGGCGGTGACGACGATGTCGGGAAGGTCTTGGGGAGTGTCCTGGATCATGCGGGGTGTGTAGCGCGCAGCCGCGCCACAAGCTCCGCCGCGAACTGTGACAGGGTGTCGTCCCTCGCGCCCATGACGATCACCCGGTCACCGGGCCGCGCGATCTCCACGATCCGGTCGCCGCAGGCCGCCCGGTCGCCCAGGGCTTCGGCCCTGCGTCCCTCGGCGCGCACGCACGCCGCGATGTCCTTTGACCCCACGCTGCGATCCGTGGTGCCGCCGTAGTAGACGGGCTCGGGCATCAGCAGCACGTCGTCGGGTTTCATCAGTCCGACGAAGGTCTCGATGAACTCGGCCTTCATCAGCTTCAGCGGCCCGAACCCGTGCGGCTGGAACAGGATCAGCAATCGCCCGTCGAAGGCGTGCAGCGTCTTCAGCGTGGCCGAGATCTTGTCCGGGTTGTGGGCGAAGTCGTCGATGACGGTGATCCCGTTCGCCGTGCCGACCACGTCCATGCGCCGCCGGATCCCGGCGAAGGTCTCCAGCGCCGCCACGGCCTGATCCATCGGCACGCCCAGCGCGCGCACGGCCCCCAGCGCCGCCAGGGCATTGGCCACATTGTGCGCGCCCGGCACGTTCAGGGTCACGGCGTGGCTGTCGCCGCTCGCGCGGTCGGTCAGGGTAAGGGTCATGCCGGCGGGCAGGGGGCTCAGGTCGTGGGCCGACAGGTCGGCGTCGACGCGGCCGAGCGCGAAGGTCACCACCGCCTCGCCCCGCCCCTCGGCGACCATCGTCTGCGCCAGGGCCGCCGTCTCGACATTGTCCAGGTTCAGCACCGCAGTCCGCGCCCGGCCCGTGAAGCCGCCGAACAGCTCGCGCAGTTCCTCCATCGATTTGTGGTCCAGCGAGATGTTGGACACCACCGCCACCGTCGGATCGTAGCGGGCGATGGAGCCGTCCGACTCGTCCACCTCGGCCACGAACAGGTCTGGCCCGCCGATCAGGGCGCTGGCGAAGGGATGGTCGGCGTCGGTGAAATTCTTCATCACCGCCCCGTTCATGACGGTCGGCGCGCGCCCCGCCTGATCCAGGATCCAGGCGATCATGCCCGTGATGGTCGATTTGCCGCTGGTGCCTGCCACGCCGATCGAGGTCGGGGCGGCGTTGAAGATGCGGCTCAGCAGCTCGGGCCGCGTCACGATCGGCGCGCCGACCCGCCGGGCCGCGCCGATGTCGGGCACCGTGTCCTCGACCGCGCCGGTCGCCACCACCGTGTGATCCGCCCGCACGCCCGATCCGTCCTGGGGATGCAGGGTCACGCCGTGCGCCCTCAACCAGTCGAACTTCTCCGGCGTCCGCCCCTGGTCCAGCGACCGGTCCGAGCCCTCGACGGTCGCGCCCTGCGCCTGGACGATCATCGCCAGCGGCAGCATGCCGGACCCGCCGATGCCGCAGAAGAAATAGGAAGGCTTTTCTGGCGTCATCTTGATCTTGAAGGGCAAATGCGGGGAGTGTCCGACACGGTTCGCGTGACTAGCACGCGTCGCGCACAAGGCCACGCCCCCCAAAATGCTCCAAGTCATGGGACCCCCGGCATGAAGATCGGCATCGTCGCCGTCTCCTCCCGCTTCGCCCGCGAGCGGGGCGAGGCGATCCAGGCCTGGTTTGACCTGCAGTTCCCGGCGGGCGAGGTCACCTGCGCCCTCCACCCGAACAGCTTCGCCAAGTCCGGTCATTTCGCCGGCACCGATCAGGAGCGGGCCGACGCCTTCGTGGCGTTCGCCAACGATCCCCGCATCGACCACATCTGGTTCGCGCGCGGAGGCTATGGCTCGTGCCGCATCGCCGAGACGGTCATGCCGCGCCTGACCGGTATGGCGAGGAAGAAGCGCTACCTCGGATACTCCGACGTCGGATCGATGCTGGCCATCCTGTACAAGGCCGGCTTCGACGTGGCCCACGGACCCATGGCGTCGGACGGCGTCCGGAACGACCCCACCGGCTTCCGCTCACTGAACTGGCTGAGGAAGGGCGTGACAGAGGGGCTGGAGCCGTCGCTGGTCGACGACCCACGGCCCGCCGTCGCCTTCAACCTGACGGTTCTGGACCAGCTGCTCGGCACGCCGCTGGAGCCCGATCTGACCGGCCATGTGCTGATGCTGGAGGATGTGTCGGAGGCCGCCTATCGCATCGACCGGATGATGTTCCATCTGACCAGCCAGCCCTCGATCCGCCGCGTGGCCGGCATCCGCGCCGGCCGGTTCACCGACGTCACCGTCAACGAGCCGGACTTCGGCCTGACGGCGGAACAGATCGTCCAGCACTGGTGCGAACGCTCCGGCATCCCCTACCTCGGCCCCGCCGACATCGCCCACGACCGCAACAACAAGGTCGTGCCGTTCGGGCCACGCTGAACCAGCCTTCTCCCGCAAGGGGAGAAGGAAACCGGTGCTCCTCCGCAACGCTCTTAACCCTATCGCTCCCGCGTCCGGGGAAGGCTCTCGACAGCGAACGGCGGTCCGGCTCACATGCCCCGCGATGGGGCGCAACGGTTCGCAAACCCTGCCGACATGGACACGGGCGGCCATGGTCGGCGTGATGGGGGGAGCCGTTCTCGCGTTTGCTACGACCGCGTCGGGGGGCGCGGTCGAGGCGGCACAGAGCCGCCGCCTCATCACTTCCGACGGGGCTCGTCTTCATTACCTGGAGGCGGGCCCTTCGGGGGCTCCGACGATCCTGTTCGTGCCCGGATGGACCATGCCCGGCTGGATCTTCGAGCGTCAGATCGCCGCCCTGTCGGACCGTTTCCACGTCCTGGCGCTGGACCCGCGCGGGCAGGGCGACAGCGAGGTCACACGCTTCGGCTACACCCATGAGCGCCGAGGCCGCGACGTCGGCGAACTGATCGATCAGGCCGCGACCGGCCCTGTCGTGCTGGTCGGATGGTCTCTGGGCGTGCTCGACAGCCTGGCCTGGGTGGCCCAGGCCGGAGACGACCGGATCGCCGGCCTGGTCCTGATCGACAACTCCATCGGCGAGGGACCCGCGCCCCGCCCCGCCGCCGGAGCCACGCGGCCCGCCGAGCCACCCACCCGGTCGCCCGACGAGCGCCGCGCCCGCCGCGCCGCCTTCGTCGCTGGGATGTTCGCCCGGGATCCGGGCCCGGACTGGCGCGAGCGTCTGACCGATCAGGCGCTGCGAATGACGCCCGAGGACGAGCGCCGCCTGCTGGCCTACGACGCCCCCCGCGCATACTGGCGCGCCGCCGTCCATTCGACGACGAAGCCCGTCCTCTATGCCGTGCGCCCCCGCTGGCGCACGCAGGGCGAGACCCTGATCGCCACCCATCCCGACGCCGAGATGGTGGTGTTCGAGGACGCCGGTCACGCCCTGTTCGTTGACGAGGCCGACCGCTTCAACGCCCTGCTGACCCACTTCATGGACCGTCGCGTCGCCGCGCCGAGGCCGCTGCAATGACCGGTGCCGCCGACAAGACCCGCACGGCGCTGATCCCGCTGTTCCTGATCGCCATGGGCGTGGTCGGGATCGAGAACGCCCTGACGCGCTACTTCGCCGTCGCGAAATGGTCCGAGTACGGATACTGGATCATCTCCATCGTCATGGCCGGCTTCGCCCTCAGCGGCGTCGTGGTGGCCCTGTTCCGCGACACGGTGGCCCGGCACGGCGTGATCCTCCGGACCGTCCTGCCCGCCGCCATGGTGATCGCTGCCGCTCTGGGATACCAGGCGGTCACGGCCAACCCGTTCAATCCGCTGCAGCTTCAGAACCCGACGACCTGGCCGGATCAGGTTCGCAACATCGGGCTCTACTATGCGGTCCTGCTGCCCTTCTTCTTCCTCGCCGGGCTCTACATCAGCCTGATCTTCATCCTGAATCACCGCGAGAT
Organism: Brevundimonas aurifodinae; assembly: GCF_040195595.1. NCBI lineage: Bacteria > Pseudomonadati > Pseudomonadota > Alphaproteobacteria > Caulobacterales > Caulobacteraceae > Brevundimonas > Brevundimonas aurifodinae. The sequence goes on along the minus strand of NZ_JBEGDD010000004.1, from coordinate 242,369 downwards.
CGGCCGGGTCTATGGCTACGACCTGATCGGCGCCGGGATCGGCGCGGCTCTGGCGCTGGGCCTGATGTTCGTGGTCCACCCCTTCCTGCTGGCTCCGGTGCTGATGATCCCCCTGGCGCTCGCGCCGGTGTTTCAGCCCGGCAAGGGCCGATGGGCCGGTATCGCCCTCGCCGCCGTCGCCTTCGTGGGGGCCCAGTATGTTCTGTTCACCGGCGCGGCTCCCGCCTTCTCCGAGTTCAAGGCCATCTACGCGCCCCTGAACACACCGGGCGCGGCCGTCGTCGCCGAGGTGCGCCAGCCGCGCGGCCACTATCTGCTGCTCGAGAACTTCACAGAGCGGGTCGACGCCGACGTGTCCAACAACGCCGGCATGATGGGCGTCGCCGGCCCACCTTCGACCTATGGCCTGTACCGCGACGGCAACCGCGTCGCCGCCCTGCCCAGGGCCGGATCGCTGGACACCGCCTATGCCCCCAGCGCCCTGTCCGCCGCCCCCTACGCCCTGCGCCCGGGTGCGGAGGCGTTGCTGGTCGGCCTGTCCGGCGGCTATCGCGCGGCCGAGGCGCTGACGCTGGGCGCGTCCCGCGTCGACGGCGTGGAGGGCGAGCCGGTCCTCGCCCTGGCGCTCCAGAGCGGCCTGGGTCCATCGCCCGCCCTCGCGCCCGACCCTCGGATCACCCTGCTGGAGGGCGGCCCCATCGCCGCGGCCTGGCGGGCGGGCCCGGCCAGCTACGACGTCATCGACCTGTCCTCGGACTTCGTCGACGCGGCCCCCGCCAACGTCACCGGCGTCACGGCCGAGGCGATGCGCGCCTATCTGGCCGCCCTGAAGCCCGGCGGCATGGTCTCGGTCTCCGTCTCGATCCGCGACTTTCCCGTCTATGCGCTGCGCGTCCTGGCCACGGGGCGGCACGCCCTGACCGGCATGGGCGTGGGCGATCCGTCCGCCCACGTCATGGTCTATCGCTCGGCCTGGAACGCCCGCATCCTGATCAGCCCCACGCCATGGTCCCCGGCCGACGTCGCGGCGCTGGAAGCCTGGGCCGCCGCGCGCTCGTTCGACGTCTCCTGGCGGCCGGGGCTGGACGTGACGGCCGCCCGGGCGGGCCTGTTCAACGACCTGCCCAGCGTCTCCTTCGCCAGCGGCCAGATCGTCTCGACGGGTCCGAACGACGCCATCGCCAACGAGGTCGCCGCGGTGCTGGCCGGCCGTCCGTCTCCGTCTTCGGAGGCCTTCCACATCCGACCCGCCACTCTGGACCTGCCCGCCTTCCATTCCTCCCTTCGGCTCGAGGACCTGCCCACCCTGATCCGGCGGCTGGAAGTCCTGCCCCAGGCCGAGATCGGGGCCCTGGTGAACATCGCCGTCCTGGGCCAGGCCATGGTCATCGCCCTGCTGGTGCTGGCCGCCCCGCTGCTGTTCCGTCGACGGACCAGCGGCGCGAAGGATAAGCCGCGCGCCTGGCCCGCCCTCTATTTTCCCGCCCTCGGCCTCGGCTTCCTGCTGATCGAGATCTGGCTGATCGACAAGGCGGCCTTCTGGCTGAACGACTATTCCTCCGCCTTCGCCCTGGTGCTGACGTCCATGCTGATCTTCTCGGGCCTGGGCAGTATGATCGCCGGGCGCTGCGCCGCCATGCCCAAGGCCGCCTCCATGATCGGCCTGATCGTCGTCCTCGCCTGGATCGCGGCCATGTGGGTGGGGGCCGAGGATTTCATGATGCGGACCCTGGACCAGCCCTGGGCCATCAAGGGCGCGATGGTTGTGATCGCCGCCGCGCCGGTCTCGCTGGCGCTCGGCCTGCCGTTCCCGCTGGGCCTCATCCAGGTCGGCGACGGCCGGGCCCTGCCCTGGGCCTGGGGGCTGAACGGAGCCTTCTCCGTGGTCGCCACGCCCCTGGCGAACCTCATGAGCCGCGACATCGGCTTCTCCTCCCTGCTGGTGGCGGGGGCGGTGCTTTACAGCCTCGCCTTCCTGGTCCTGCCGGTCGCCCAGGCCCGGCCGCGCGCCGCTCCCTTGTTCGAGCCCGCTGCGCCCGCCGACCCCTTCGCCGACCTGCCCGATCCCGCGCCCGCCGCCCTCGATCCCTTCCCGGCCAAGACCCAGACGAGCCCCGCATGACCCTCGGCAGACGTTCCTTCCTGACCACCGCCGGAGCCGCTGCGCTCGGGGGTCTCGCCGCCTGCGACGAGCAGACGATGAAGTCGGTCCAGGCCCGGCTGAATCCGACGCAAGCCACGGGCCCGGCCGCCTCGGGCGCGGCGGCGCCCGCCGCCAACACCGCCGCCGACGCGGGCTCCGCCTCGGCGATCTCCCCGACCGTCCGTATGCCGACGGAACCCTGGTCCTGGGCCCGCTTCAACGCCGCCATGCAGGCCTCGGAGCGTCCGCACGCCCTGACCGAAGCGCAGTTCGACGCGATCCAGGCGAGGAAGCCCGCCGCCATCGACCGCATCCGCACCTATCTCGACGGCCGCTTCGGCGCGCACGATCCGAACGTGGTCCGCGCCTTCGAGAGCGTGCCACGCGACTTCTTCCACTATGCCTATGCGTCCGACGCCTCGACCGCCTACCAGGCCTATGAGGCCGACCCCAAACCCTGGGCCATCGGCCACGGCAGCGTCCTGTCCGACTATCTGGGCCAGGCCTATATGACCCAGCTGGCGGCGCCCAAGCCGACCGACGTCACGCTGGAGATCGGCACCGGCTCGGGCTTCCAGTCGTCGCTGCTCAGCCGCATCGTGCGCGACAGCTACACCATCGAGATCATCCAGCCGATCGGCGAAGCGGTGGGCAAGATCTTCGACCCGCTGGGCTACGACAACGTGCACTCGCGCGTCGGCGACGGCTATTTCGGCTGGCCTGAGGTGACCGAGGGCTTCGACACCATCATGCTGACCTGCGTGGCCCAGTACGCCCCGCCCGAGCTGTTCCGCCAGCTGAAGCCCGGCGGCAAGCTGATCATCCCCATCGGCCAACCCTTCCGCCGGGGCCAGGTGCTGTACGTCTACACCAAGGACGCCGACGGCCGGGTCCGCAGCCGCCGCGACGTCGGCGTCTTCTTCATCCCCATGACCGGCGCCATGCAGACCCAGGCACGACCGGCATCATGAAACAAGGCGCTCGCTGCCGCCGACGTTGTGATATGATCTTTAGAATGAAACAGGCGACATTCAGCGAAGTGACCGAAAAGGTCCGTGAAACGGTTTTCCGTTCGCCGCTTGCTGATCGGCTCAGCGGCATTTCGGTCGACGAGAACGACGATGAACTCGGCGGTGAGTTTTTGAGGGTGGTTCTTGAGGTAAAGGGTCTGAACACTTTCAAACTGGACCAGATGACGCCGCTGGTTCAGTCGATCGAAGACGCGGTCGCGGAAATCGACGAACGGTTTGCGAGTGTCAGATTGGCCGAAGCCGCTTAATGGCGGCCCATCATGTCGAGCTTCTGGATACGGCCCGTCAATTGCTGGCTCGGCAACCTGGGCAACGCGGCCGCTTGAGCGGCGCCAGAGTTCGCCGCTCGATATCGACATCGTACTATGCGCTTTTCAGCTTCCTGATGAAGGAAGTGTCTGATCGGATTGTGGGAACGGGCGGCGCATTATCGGTGAGACGACGGATGTTCTCTCGCGTGCTGACCCATGCAGGACTTTTGTCGGCCTTGTCCAAATGCCGCGGTGGTCAGATTGAAGCGAACGTGTCTGGATTCTTTCAGCATGCAGCCGCGCCCGTCACTGTCGCTCCGCCGTTCATTCGAACGATGGCGGCCGCGTTTTCTGACTCTCAGGCGAAACGCCACGATGCCGACTACGATATGAATGCTTCGCTGAGCGAGACAGATGCCCTGGTGCTTGCGACCCGCGTGGAGCGAGCCATATCGGATTGGTCCACTGCTCGGACCGCTGCGGATCGCGATTTCAAGCACGCGCTTTGCCTATTGCTTGTCTTGAAAGGCAAGTTGCGGACCGAATAGCCGGCTCACAAATCTTCAACCCTCGTCCCGAGCCAGCACTTTGGAGTAGGTGCCAGATGAACACCAAAAGTCCATCTCTAGGAGTTATTTCCTAGATCCAATAACTTGTTGAAGACTCTAACAGTAACCTCTTACGAATTGGACTCATTGCACCCGGTCCCTCCCGAGTCCAATCAGGCCGCCGCCGCTTCCTCCAGCACCAACGCATCCAGTGCCTGAACCAGGTCGGCGATCAGGTCGTCCTCGTGCTCCAGTCCGACGGACAGACGCAGCAGCCCCTCGGTGATCCCGGCCACGGCCCGCGCTTCCGGCGTCATGGCGGCGTGGGTCATGGTCGCCGGATGGGCGATCAGGCTTTCGACCCCGCCCAGGCTCTCGGCCAGGGTGAAGGTGTCCAGCGTCTCGACCAGCTGGCGGACCGCTTCGACGCCCCCCGCCAGCTCGAAGCTGAGCATCGCCCCCGGTCCCCGCTGCTGGCGCGCCGCCAGGGCGTGTCCGGGGTGGGAGGCCAGGCCCGGATAATGCACCGCCGACACCGCCGGATGGGCCTCCAGCAAGGCCGCCACCTTGCCGGCCGTCGTCTGCTGCCGCTCGATCCGGGCGAACAGCGTCCGCACCCCGCGCAGCGTCAGATAGGCGTCGAACGGCGATCCCGTGACCCCCAGACAGTTGGCCCACCAGGCCAGCTCCGCATGGTCCGCCGGATCGGCCGCGATCACCGCGCCGCCGACGACGTCCGAATGGCCATTGATGTATTTCGTCGTCGAGTGGACCACGATGTCGGCGCCCAGTTCGATGGGCCGCTGCAGGGCGGGCGACAGGAAGGTGTTGTCGGCCACCACCTTGGCTCCGACCCGGTGCGCCCGAGCGCAGATGTCGGCGATGTCGACGACCCTCAGCAGGGGGTTCGACGGCGTCTCGACCAGCACCAGCTTGGGGTTCAGGGCCAGGGCCGCCTCCAGCGCGGCGGGATCGCCCTGATCGACCCACAGCACCTCGAAATGCCCCTTCCGGGCCCGCGCGCACAGCAGCCGATGGGTCCCGCCGTAACAGTCGTGCGGCGCGATCAGCAGGTCGCCGGGCTCCAGCAGGCTCAGCGGCAGATCGACCGCCGCCATGCCGGTCGCCGTGACGACGCAGCCCGCCCCGCCCTCCAGCTCGGCCAGGGTCTCGGCCAGGACGTCGCGGGTCGGATTGCCGGACCGGCTGTAGTCGTATTTCCGCTTCTGTTCGAAGCCGGCGAAGGAATAGTTCGACGACAGATACAGCGGCGGCATGACGGCGCCGTGGGCCGTGTCGGTGTCGACGCCCGAGCGAGCGCAGGTGGTGTGGGCGTGATGCGGGCGGCGCGCGATCGTCATTGATCGATCTCCTTCAGGGCGGCGCGGAGGATGGCGGCGACCGCCTCGTCCTCCTTCAGAAAGGCGTCGTGGCCGTACAGGGACGGGGCCTCGACGAAGCGGAACAGGGTCGGCAGCCGTGCGGCCAGTTCGCGGACGTCCTCGATCGGCACCAGCCGGTCGGAGGAAAAGCCCACCAGGGTCGTGGGCGTGCGGATCGCCTCGGGCGTCACGGCATGACGGTCGATCGAGTCCGACAGCGACAGCCAGCGCGCGGGTGTGGTGTGCGTCCGATAGGCCCGGCCCCGCGCCGTCAGATAATCACAGACCGGATAGGCCCCGCCGACGGACTTGGGCGCGGCGCTCTCGAACCGCTCGCCGAACTCCTCGGCCGTGCGATAGGTGGTCATGGCCAGTTCGCGGGCCAGGGCGACGCCATCCTCGGGGCGTCCCGCCGCCTCGGCCAGCTGCAGGATGCGCCGTTGGATGCCGCGCCAGGCGGTCGCCTGGGGGTGTGCCTGATGGGCGGCCGAGACCACGACCAGCTGTTCGACCCGCTCGGGGAACAGCTCGGCGAAGGCCAGTGCGATCATGCCGCCATAGGAGCAACCCACGAACGCCGAAACGACCGGATCGCCGATCGCGTCGAGGATCAGCCCCAGCAGCCGGGCCTGGTCGTGGGTGGTGATGGTGACCGGCCGGCCGCCGTCCGCTGCCTCGGGCGCATAGTCGAAGGCCAGGACCTGGAACCGGTTCAGGTCGATGGGGCCGCGGATCGAGACCGCACCCGACCACCAGCCGAGGCCATTGGTCTCGGTCCGGTGCACGAACCGCCCGGCCGAGATCCCACCGGCGACGACGACCAGCGGCGCGCCCTCGCGACCGTGCAGCCGCCCGACGAGGCGGCCTTGCGCCAGCCGCTCGCCGGACTGGAGCCGGAAATCGGCCGGGATCTGGACAGGCAGGTCCACGGCGACGCCGCCACGTGCGATCTTCGGCACGCGCGTCCTGGCGTCGAGCGCTGGGTGGCGACAGAGGGAATCTGGAAGGTCGGGGAGGGTCTGGATGTCGAAGGCCATGATCGTCGTCCGCATCGTCCTGCTCATGCAAGACCCCGGACGGTGACAGACCGTGGAGACGCCGCCTCATCGACGCTCCACTCATCTCTCGCGGAAGGTCGGAACCCTCCCCGCAGGAGTTGGCACCGTTCGGGCGGAACCCGATGGTTGCCCCGGCATCAAAGGGCCTATCCCTCCGCCGGTCTTGATGAGTGGAGTTACGTTGCGGTTGCGAAGACCGCCGGTCAAGAGGAAAAATTCACCTCGATGCGCCCGCCTCGCACCAAATGCGTGACCAAGGAGCCTCAGCCTGCCCCTTCGACGAAAGAAAAATGCGCAGACGGGTTGACGGGCGCATCCCGGCTCGACACCCTTGCATCGACGTTATTCACAAGGTCTCGCCCGTGTCCCGTCTCGGCCGCATCGCCGTTTCGACCTCGACCTCCGCCCTAGCGGCGCGGTCGATGACGCCTGCGACCCTTATTTCGACCACCACCGGTATGACCACCACCGGCCCCTCGCGGGCGGGGACAGGTTAGCACGCGCGGTCGAACAGACAGCCCAGCAAACCCCACCCGCCCGGCCCCGGCCCGGCGGGTTTTCTTTCGCCCGAAATCCACCCTCTCAGTTCACGGAACACTCCGATGCCCCTCTCCCAGGCCCATCTCGCCGTCGTCGAAAAACCGCTTCCGGCGCCCGCGCCGGCACCCGAGGTCGTGGTCCTCAAGTTCGGCTCCTCGATCCTCAAGGATCAGTCCTGCGCTCCTGCCGTGGCGTCGGAACTCTATGGCCACGTCCGTGCCGGGCGGAAGGTCGTTGCGGTGGTCTCCGCCCTCGGCGGCCATACCGATCGGCTGCTCGCTGATGCCCGTGAACTGGGCCTCGATCACGAGAACGACCTGCTCCCGGCCTATGTCGCCCTCGGCGAGGAAAAGGCGGCGGCTCTGGTGGCGATCGCCTGCGACCGCATCGGGCTGGACGCCTGCGCACTGTCGGTGCGCGAGCTCGGCATCGTGGCCGAGGGCCCGGTCGAGCACGCGCACCCGGTCTCGCTGCACGCCGAGGCGCTGAACCGGGCCCTGGCGTCGCATCAGGTCGTGGTGGTGCCAGGCTTCGGCGCCGTGCGCCCGAACGGCCGCGTCGTCCTGCTGGGCCGGGGCGGATCGGACCTGACGGCAGTGTTTCTGGCGGCCGAGCTGGGGCTGAAACGCGCCCGGCTGGTGAAGGACGTCGACGGACTCTACGACCGCGACCCGGCCTCCGCGTCTGGCAAGCCCCTGCGGTTTCGCCGCGCCAACTGGGACGACGCGCGCCGCCATGGCGGGGCCCTGGTCCAGCACGACGCCATTGACCTGGGACAGGAGCGGTCGGTCGAGATCGAGGTCGCCGCCTTGGGTCGGTCGGACTGCACGGTGGTGGGCGAACAGTCGGCGCCTCCGGGGCCCTCGGTGCCCGACGCCCCGCTGAAGGTCGCCATCGCCGGATGCGGCGTGGTGGGCGGGGGGCTGCTGAAACGGCTGCTGGCCGACGACCGGTTCCAGGTCGTGGGCGTCCTGGTCCGCGATCCGCAGAAGCCGCGTGACGTCGAGGCCCCCGCCGAGCTGTTCACAGCCGACCGCGAGGCCCTGCTGGCGCTCCAGCCCGACATCCTGCTGGAGGCCCTGTCCGAGGGTGGGGCGGGCCATGACCTGATCCGGGCCGCGCTGGAACGGGGCGTCGACGTCGCCAGCGCCAACAAACAGGCCATCAGCCGGGACCCGCAAGGCTTGGCCGATCTGGCCCGGGCCAAGGGGGCCCGCCTGGCCTATTCGGCGGCGGTCGGCGGCGGGGCCCCGATGATCGAGACGGTGCGCGCCGCCCGCGCCGCCGGGCCGGTCAAGGGGTTCGAGGCCATCCTGAACGGCACGGTCAACTTCATGCTCAGCCGCATCCAGGCGGGCGCCGACTTCGCCGACGCCCTGGCCGACGCGCGGGTCGCGGGCTTCGCCGAGGAGGATCCGTCGTCGGACCTGGAAGGCCGCGATTCGGCGGCCAAGGTGCGGCTGCTGGCCTTCGAGGCCTTCGGCCGCACGCCCGAGGACGAGGTGCCCTGCGCGGCCCTGTCGGAGGACTTCAACCCCTCGGGCCCCGTGCGCCAGATCGGGGCCTGTTTCCGCGAGGGCGAGGCGCTGAAGGCGTCGGTTTCGCTTGACGTCGGCCTCGACGACCCGTTCTTCCTCGCCCTGAACGGGGAGCGGAACGGCGTGAAGGTCTATGGCGAGGACGGGCGGGTCTGGTCCTGCGGCGGGCGCGGCGCGGGCCGCTGGCCGACGACCGAGAGCGTGCTGGCCGACCTGAACGACATCGTCCGGGCGCGGCACGCGTCGCTGGGGCATCACTGATTGGCCGTCTTTACTCCGGTCTCGGACGGGGAGGCCGAGGCCTTCCTGTCGGACTACGACCTCGGCGATCTCGTGGCGCTGCATCCGATCGCCGAGGGGGTGGAGAACACCAACTACCGGCTGGAGACGGTCGGGGCGCGCCATGTCCTGACGCTGTTCGAGGCGCGGACCGATGCGGGCAGCCTGCCGTTCTGCCTCGGCCTGACCGATCATCTGGCGGCGCGAGGCTATCCCGCGCCCCGGCCGGTCCGGCGGCGGGACGGGGGCTGGGTCGGGACGCTGAATGGGCGACCGGCGGCGGTGATCGAATGGCTGGGCGGGGCGTGGCTGCGCGACCCTTCCGCGTCAGAGGTCGAGGCGGCGGGGGCCATGCTGGCGCGATTGCATCTGGCGGCGGCCGATTTCCCGGTCCCACGCGAGAACCCGGTCGGCCCGGATGCGTGGCGAACGCTGGCCGATCGCTGCGCCACGGTGGCGACGGGCGAGGACCACGCCATCCTGGACGAGGTCGAAGCAATTCTGGCCCGTCTCGATCCGTGGGCGGAGGACCTGCTGACCGGCCCCATCCACGCCGACTATTTTCCCGACAACGTCCTGTTCGCGAACGGGGCAGTGTCCGGCGTGATCGACTTCTATTTCGGCTGCACAGGGGTCCTGGCCTACGACCTCGCCGTCGCGCTGAGCGCCTGGGGCTTCGACGGCGCGGGCAGGCCGATCCCCGGCGCGGTCGAGGCCTTCCGCCGGGGTTACGAAAGCGTCCGCCCTCTGACCCCCGCCGAGTCCGCCGCCCTGCCGCGCCTGGGCCAGGCCGCCGCCGTCCGGTTCACCCTGACCCGCCTGCACGACCGCATCTTCCACGACCCGACCAAGCTGGTGACACCCAAGGACCCGGCGGCGTTTCTCAGGCGCGCGGCGTGGTGGGCGGAGGCCTAGCCGTCTCCTCCCCGTCGCCGCTTGGCGATGGGGAGGGGGACCCCGAAGGGGTGGAGGGGTCGAGAGGATCGCAGCGATCCGATGAGGTGACGCGCAGGCGATGTCGCCGCGTCAAGAACCCCTCCGTCTGCTCGCAAGGGCTCGCATCCACCTCCCCATCGCTTCGCGACAGGGAGGAGACGCTGATCTAGCCCCCGAACCCCCGCACCGCCGCCAGCGCATCCCCCGCATCCGCTCCGATCACCTCGAACCGCTCCGGCCGGTCGCCGAGGGCGCGGATGACTTCCGGCGGGTCGGGGTCGAAGCCGATGACGGGGGCGACGTCCTTGCCGAACTTGGCGGGGTGGGCGGTGGCGAGGGCGACGACCGGGTTGGTGGCGCGGTCGATGCCGCGCGCGGCGGACAGGGCGACGGCGGTGTGGGGGCAGACGACCTCGCCCCAGGTGGCGTGGGCGTGGGCGATCTGATCCCGCGTGGTGGGCTCGTCGACCGAGACGGCGGAGACCTCGGCGCGCAGGGCGCTCAGCAGCTCGTCGGGCAAGACGACCCGGCCCTCGCGGGCGAAGTCGGCGAACAGGCCGCGCGTCAGGTCGGCGTCCCGGCCCGACGCCTCATAGACCAGCCGCTCGAAGTTGGACGGGGCCTGGACGTCCATGCTGACGCTGGCCGTCTCCACCGCGGCGCGGCGGGCATAGACGCCCTCGTTGATGGCGCGGGCCAGGGCATCGTTGGCGTTTACCGCCGCGACGAAGCCCCGGATCGGCAGACCCATCTTCGACGCCGCGATGCCGGCGAAGGCGTCGCCGAAATTGCCGGTGGGCACGACGAACACGGGCGGCCGGGTGTCGCCCTGCGCCGCCAGCTGCGAGACCGCCGAGAGGTAGTAGGGGATCTGTCCCGCCAGCCGGGCCCAGTTGATCGAGTTGACGCTGCTGAAGCGGCCGTGGGCGCGAAGGCTCTCGTCGGCCAGCAGGCCCTTCACCAGACGCTGGCAATCATCGAAGTCGCCCCGGACGGCGAGGTTCAGGACGTTGTCGGCGGAGGTGGTCGTCATCTGACGACGCTGGACGGGCGAGACCCGCTCGTGCGGATGCAGCACGATCAGCCGGATGCGGGGCTGGTCGGCGAAGGCGGCGACGGCGGCCGCGCCGGTGTCGCCGCTGGTGGCCGTGACCAGGGTCAGCCGCTCACCGGACGCCGCCAGCGCCTCGGCCGACAGGGCGGCGGCCAGCTGCATCGCCAGGTCCTTGAAGGCGGCGGTCGGGCCGTGGAACAGCTCCAGCAGATAGAGCCCGTCCTCGAGCCGGCGGAGCGGCGTGACCTCGGGCGGGGCGAAGCCGGCGATGAGGCGATCGAGCGCGCGGTCCAGGGCACCGTCGGGCAGGGCGTCACCGATGAAGGGGGCCATCGCCGTCCGCGCCATCCCGGCATAGGTCCGGTCAGGCGCCCAGCTCTCGGGCGACGGCGACGGCCAGGCGACCGGCATGTAGAGACCGCCGTCCGGCGCCATGCCGCGCAAAAGGGCCTCGGCGAAGTCGGTCGGAGCCGTCGCGCCGCGCGTGGAGACATAGGTTGCGGGAGGATGCTGCATCGCACCCGGACCGTAGCCAGCAGGGAGATGGGCGTCACCAAGTTTCCTTCTCCCCTTGCGGGAGAAGGTGGCCCGGAGGGCCGGATGAGGGGTACGGAGATACACATCCGCTGATCGGTCGGTCCCTCATCGGCAGAACCGAGTGTCACCCCTCATCCGTCAGCCTTCGGCTGCCACCTTCTCCCTCAAGGGGAGAAGGACGACTCGGACGGACCGAGGATGACGGGTCTGGGGTTGGGTGCTACGCCCGCGCTTGCATGATCACGTCGACCTCGCCCCGCCTGACCCATCTCCAGTCGCTGGAGGCCGAGGCCATCCACATCCTGCGCGAGGTGGTGGCCGAGGTCGAACGGCCGGTGATGCTGTATTCGATCGGCAAGGATTCGGCCGTGATGCTGCATCTGGCGAAGAAGGCCTTCTGGCCCGGGCCCCTGCCGTTTCCGCTGCTGCATGTCGACACGACCTGGAAGTTCCGGGCCATGTACGCCCTGCGCGACAAGGTCGCCGCCGCGCCTGACGTGGACCTGAAGGTCTGGATCAACGAGGACGCCCGAGCCCGCGGCATCAATCCGTTCGACCACGGCAGCCTGCACACCGATCTGTGGAAGACCGAAGGGCTGAAGCAGGCGCTGGACCATTGCGGCTATCAGGCCGCGTTCGGCGGCGCGCGGCGCGACGAGGAGAAGTCGCGGGCCAAGGAGCGGGTCTTCTCGTTCCGCGCCGCCGGCCACCGCTGGGACCCCAAGACCCAGCGACCGGAGCTGTGGAGGCTCTACAACACCCGGATCGGGGCGGGCGAGAGCATCCGCGTCTTCCCCATCTCCAACTGGACCGAGCTCGACGTCTGGCAATACATTGAGCAGGAAGGCATCGAGATCGTGCCCCTGTATTTCGCCCGGCCGAGACCGGTCGTGGAGCGCGCCGGCACCCTGCTGATGATCGACGACGACCGCATGCGGCTGTTGCCCGGCGAGGTGCCGCAGATGCGGTCGGTGCGGTTCCGGACCCTGGGCTGCTATCCCCTGTCGGGCGCGATCGAGAGCCAGGCGGCGAGCGTCGGCGACATCATCGCCGAGATGAAGGCCTCCACCACCTCCGAGCGCCAGGGCCGGATGATCGACCGCGACCAGTCCGCCTCGATGGAGAAGAAGAAGGCGGAGGGCTATTTCTGATGGTGCCTCTGGTGGACTCCACCCTGCTGCGCTTCCTGACCTGCGGGTCGGTGGACGACGGCAAATCGACCCTGATCGGGCGGCTGCTTTACGATACTCGCGCCGTGCTGGACGACCAGATGACGGCGCTGGAGGCGGATTCGGCCCGCGTCGGGACGCAAGGGTCCGAGCTTGATTTCGCCCTGCTGGTCGATGGTCTCGCCGCCGAGCGCGAGCAGGGCATCACCATCGACGTCGCCTATCGGTTCTTCGCCACCGAACGGCGCAAATTCATCGTCGCCGACACGCCGGGCCACGAGCAGTACACCCGCAACATGGTGACCGGGGCCTCGACCGCCGACGCGGCGGTGATCCTGGTCGATGCCAGGAAGGGCGTGCTGGTCCAGACCCGGCGGCACAGCTTCCTGTGCGCCCTGCTGGGCATCCGCAAGGTCGCGCTGGCCGTCAACAAGATGGACCTGCTGGGCTGGGACAAGGCCCGCTTTGAGGCCATCGCCGCCGACTTCGCCGCCTTCGCCGAGAGCATCGGCCTGACTTCGGTGACGCCGATCGCCCTGTCCGGCCTGACGGGCGAGGGTGTCGTGGCCCCGTCGCCGCTGGCGGGCCAGACCCTGCTGGACTGGCTGGAGACCGTCGAGATCGATGCCCTGGCCGACGGCGGGGCCTTCCGCATGCCGGTTCAGTGGGTCAATCGTCCGGATTCGGAGTTTCGGGGATACGCCGGCCTGATCGCGGCGGGCACGGTGCGGCCGGGGGACCGTGTGCGCGTCCTGCCGTCGGGCCGCGAGAGCCGCGTCGCGCGCATCGTGGCCATGCCGGACGACCTGACCGAGGCCCGCGCCAGACAGGCCGTCACCCTGACCCTGACCGACGAGATCGACGTGTCGCGCGGCGACGTCATCGCCTCGGCCGAGGACCCGCCCGCCGTGGCCGACCAGTTCGAGGCGACCGTCGTCTGGATGGACGAGGACGCCCTGTCGCCGGGGCGGTCCTATCTGCTGAAGACCGGGGCGCGCACGGCGACGGCCCAGGTCACGACCATCAAGCACCGGGTCAACGTCAACACCCTGGAGAAGCTGGCGGCGACGCGGCTGGAGCTGAACGACATCGCCGTCTGCAATCTGTCGCTGGATCGGGGCATCGCGTTCGAGCCCTATGAGGTGAACCGCGATCTGGGCGGCTTCATCCTGATCGACCGGATCACCAACCGGACGGTGGGGGCGGGCATGATCCGGTTCGCCCTGCGCCGGGCTGACAACATCCACTGGCAGGCCATCGACGTGGACCGCGACGCGCGGGCGGCGATGAAGGGGCAGAAGGGGCGGGTCGTCTGGCTGACCGGCCTGTCGGGGGCGGGCAAGTCGACCATCGCCAATCTGGTCGATCGGCGGCTGCACGCGATGGGGCGCCACACCTATCTGCTGGATGGCGACAACGTCCGGCACGGCCTGAGCCGCGACCTGGGCTTCACCGAAGAGGATCGGGTCGAGAACATCCGCCGCGTCGCCGAGGTGGCAAGGCTGATGGCCGACGCCGGCCTGATCGTCATCACCGCCTTCATCTCGCCCTTCCGCGCAGAGCGGCGGATGGCGCGCGAGATGATGGCCGAAGGCGAGTTCATCGAGGTGTTCGTCGATGCGCCTCTGGCCCTCGCCGAGGCGCGGGACGTGAAGGGCCTCTACGCCAAGGCGCGGGCCGGGACCCTCAAGAACTTCACCGGGATCGACAGCCCCTACGAGGCCCCCGAACAGGCCGAGATCGTCATCGACACCACGACCGTCAGCGCCGTCGAGGCGGCGGAGCGGATCGTGGCCGGGATCCTGAAGACGTAAGGTAATCCTTACAAATTCAGCAGGGCCGGATCGCCGCCCTGGGCCGAGATGTTGTTGGATATGGCCTTTTCCGACGCATAGCGGATCAGGCTCCAGGGACCGCCTGCCTTGGGACCGGTGCCCGAGAGGCCCTCGCCGCCGAAGGGCTGGACGCCCACGACCGCGCCGATGATCGAGCGGTTGATGTAGACGTTGCCGGCCGGGACCAGGCGCGCGACCTCCTCGGCGAAGGCCTCGATACGGGAGTGGACGCCCAGCGTCAGGCCGTAGCCCCGCGCGGCCAGCTTCGATGCCGTCTCCCTCAGTCTCGAAGGCTCATAACGGCAGACGTGCAGGATGGGACCGAAGACCTCCCGCTCCAGATAGTCCGGCGTCGGCACCTCGGCGATAGTGGGGGCGAACAGGTGGCCCTTGTCGGCGCCGGCAGGCAGGGCGGCGCGGGCGATGATCCTGGCGTCGCTCTCCAGGCGCTTCAGGTGGGCCTCCAGCATGGCCTTGGCGTCGGCGTCGATGACCGGGCCGATGTCGGTGGACGGATCGGACGGATCGCCGACGACCTGGGCGGCCAGAGCGCCCTTCAGGCCTTCGATCAGGGCGTCGGCGGCGTCGTGCGGGACGTAGAGCAAACGCAGCGCCGAGCACCGCTGTCCCGAGGAGCCGAAGGCCGACAGGATGACGTCGTCGATCACCTGTTCCTTGAGCGCGGTGGTGTCCACGAACATGCCGTTCAGACCGCCCGTCTCGGCGATGAAGGGGATGATCGGGCCGGGGCGGGCGGCGAGCGACCGGTTGATGGCCGTGGCCGTGTCGGTGCCGCCGGTGAAGGCGACGCCGTCGATGCGGGGGTGGGCGACCAGCTTGGCCCCCACCGTCTCGCCGCGTCCGGGCACGAGGGCCAGCAGGTCGGGATCGAGACCGGCCCTGTAGTAGAGGCGGACCGCTTCCGCCGCGATCAGGGGCGTCTGTTCGGCGGGCTTGGCCAGCACCGCGTTGCCGGCGGCCAGGGCGGCGGCGATCTGGCCGGTGAAGATGGCGAGCGGGAAGTTCCAGGGGCTGATGCAGGCGAACACGCCCCGGCCGTGCAGGACCAGCTGGTTGATCTCTCCGACCGGGCCCTTCAGCGTTTGGGGGCCGCCGAAATCGCGCTCGGCCAGCATCGCATAGTAGCGGCAGAAGTCGGCGGCCTCGCGCACCTCGGCGACGCCGTCGTTCAGCGTCTTGCCCGCCTCGCGGGAGAGCAGGGCGACGAGGCGATCCAGGTCCGCTTCCAGCGCATCGGCCATGGCGCGCAGCACCGGGCCGCGACCCGCGCCGCCCTTGCGATCCCAGGCCACCTGGGCGCGGGCGGCGGCGTCGATCGCGGCGTCGAGGTCGGCTGCGGTCGTCTCGAAGACGTGGCCGAGGACCCGGCTCGTGTCGAAGGGATTGGTCACGGCCTGGGGGTTCGTTCCCGCCCGCAGCTTGCCGCCGATGAGGGGGCCGCTGGTCAGCTTCTCGGCATCGACACGGGCCAGGGCGGCCGCATGGCGCTCGCGGTCGGCCTTCTGGGAATAGTCGCGGCCGAGCGAGTTCTGGCGATCCATGTAGATGTCCTTGGGCGTGGGGATCTTGGCGTGGCGGTCGGGGTGGGCCTCGACGCTGGCGATGGGGTCGGCGGCGACGGCGGAAGCCGGCACCCGCTCGTCCAGCAGGGCGTGGACGAAGGAGGAGTTGGCGCCGTTTTCCAGCAGGCGACGCACCAGATAGGGCAGCAGATCCTCATGCCCGCCGACGGGAGCATAGGCCCGCACGGTGACCTCGCCGAAGGTCTCCTTGGCCGCGTCATAGAGCGCCTCGCCCATGCCGTGCAGGCGTTGGAACTCGATCTTCACCGCCTTGTCGCGCGCCATGCGGTGGACGGCGGCCAGTGAATGGGCGTTGTGGGTGGCGAACTGGGAATAGAGGTGCGGCGCGGCCTCGATCATGGCCCGCGCGCAGACGAGGTAGTTCAGGTCCGTCGCCGCCTTGGTCGTGAAGACGGGGTAGTCTGTGCGGCCGAAGACCTGGGCGCGCTTGATCTCGGTGTCCCAATAGGCGCCCTTGACCAGTCGGACCATCAGGCGGCGACCCGACGTGCGGGCCAGCTCGGCGACGCGGGCGATGACCTCCGGTCCGCGCTTCTGATAGGCCTGAACGGCGAGGCCGAGGCCCTGCCAGTCGCCCAGCGACGGCTCGTGCGCCAGCCGGTCGAGCAGCTTGAGCGACAGAGCCAGCCGGTCGGCCTCTTCCGCGTCCATGGTGAAGTTGATGTCGGCGTCGGCCGCGATCTTCGCCAGCCGCAGGACGCGCGGATAGAGCTCGGTCCAGACGCGGGCTTCGTGGGTGGCCTCATAGCGGGGCGACAGGGCCGACAGCTTGACCGAGACGCCGTGGCCGCTCTCGGGGCCCTGACCCCCCGCCGTCTTGCCGACGGCGGTGATGGCGTCGGCGTAGATCTTTTCATAGCGGACGGCGTCGGCCTCGGTGCGGGCCCCTTCGCCCAGCATGTCGAAGGAGCAGAGCCAGCCCTCGCGGTTCGCGCGCTTCAGGGCCGCCTCGATGGTGCGTCCGACGACGAACTGTTCGCCCATGATCTTGACCGCCGTGGCGACGGCCTGGCGGATGACGGGCTCGCCCAGACGGCCGGCGATGCGCTTCAGGAAGCCGGGCAGGTCGGACTTGGCCTCGTCGTCGGCGTCGACCAGCTTGCCCGTCAGCATCAGGCCCCAGGTGGAGGCGTTGACGAACAGGCTGTCAGACTGACCCAGGTGACTGGCCCAGTCGGCCGAGCCGATCTTTTCGGCGATCAGGCGATCGCGGGTATCCTCGTCCGGCGTCCGCAGAAGGGCCTCGGCCAGGCACATCAGGGCCAGGCCCTCGCGGGTGCCCAGGGAAAACTCCTGCAGGAAGCTCTCGACCACGCCCTGCTTCTTCTGGCTGGCGCGGGCGTGCTCGACCAGGGCGACCGCCTCGGCCACGACGGCGGGGCGGGCGGCGGCGTCGAGCGGGGCGGCGGCCAGCAGGGAACGGACCACCGTCGGCTCGTCGGCGAACTTGCCGTGATCGAGCGTCTCCCAATCCTGGGTCAGGCTGGAGGACGCGAGCGGCAACGAGACAGGGGCGTTCATGGGGCGTCTCTTAGGCCTGGCTTCGTCGGGACGAAAGATGGTGCGAACCGTCTGAATAGTGCGAAATCCGGATGGGTTGATCAGTGGCGCGAGGGTGTTGAGCCACTGTAGGGGCGGGTTGCGTCAGGATCGGTCGCAGGCAGCACGCGCGGGCGGAGTTTCTCCCTGCCCGGAACGGGGAGGGTGGTCGGAACGAAGTGGAGACCGGGTGGGGTCGGCCGGGTGGGCCAGGCGCGGGCATCGGCTTGTATTGCCTTGCCGCCCCCACCCCCTCGCTGCGCGAGGACCCTCCCCCGCAGGGGGAGGGAGAGGCGTGGTCTTGCCCCGGCTCCGAACTTGATGGCCAATGCGCCGAATCTGATTTTGGAGTCCCGTCATGATCGATCGTCGCCGCCTGATGTTCACCGCCGCCGCCGGAGCCGGGCTGATGGCGTCCGGCCAGACCCTGGCCGCGCCGCAGGGTGCCACGCCGACGGCCGCGGGCGCGGCGCTGCGGGCGGTGATGGACAAGGTCGTGCAGCAGACCCTGATGACCTCGCCCGAGACCCTGACCCAGCTGGGCTTCGACCGGGGCGCGAACGCGGCGATGAAGGCGCGGCTGGACGATCGGTCCCAGGCCAAGGTCCTGGCCGACCGCGACATCTTCCGAAGCCAGATGGCCGAGCTGAAGGCCGTGGATCGCGCCGGGCTGAGCGCGGACGAGGCCGTCTGGTACGATTCGCTGGAGTATTTCGGCGACACCGCCATCGCGGGCTATGCCTTTCCCTACGGTGGCAACGGCTTCGGGCCCGCGCCCTATACGATCAGCCAGCTGACCGGCTCGTACCAGTCGATCCCCGACTTCCTGGACAGCGTCCATTCCATCGACACGGCCGAGGACGCCGAGGCCTATCTGAGCCGGGTGTCCGCCTTCGCCACGGCGCTGGATCAGGAAACCGGGCGGATGCTTCTGGACTTCGAGGCCGGGGCCGTGCCGCCGGACTTCGTCATCGCCAGGACCCTGGCCCAGATGGACGGTCTGATGGCCGGCGGGGCCACGGGCACGACGCTGGTCCAGTCCGTCGCGCGGCGGACGGCCGAGAAGTCGCTCGCCGGCGAATGGGGCAGCCGGGCCGAGGCCATCGTCAATGACGCGGTCTTCCCCGCGCTGAGCCGTCAGGCCGAGGCGCTGCGGGCGCGGCAGGCCGGGGCGACCCACGACGCGGGCGTGTGGCGGCTGCCGGACGGCGAAGCCTTCTATCGCTTCGGCATCCAGAGCTACACCACCACCAATCTGTCGGGCGACGAGATCCACGAGATCGGGCTGGCGCAGCTGGCCGAGCTGTCGGCGCGGGCCGATGTGCTGCTGAGGGCGCAGGGCCTGACGCAAGGGTCGGTCGGGGCCCGCATCGCGGCGCTGGGGGACGATCCGCGATACCTCTATCCCAACACGGACGAGGCCAAGGAACAGCTGCTGGCCGATCTGAACGCCCAGATGGCGGACATGGCGCGTCGCCTGCCCGAATATTTCGGGCGGATCCCGCAGGCCGGCGTCGAGATCCGGCGGGTGCCGGTGGCGATCGAGGCGGGGGCCCCGGGCGGCTACTACAACAGCCCGTCGCTGGATGGGTCGCGGCCGGGGGCCTATTACATCAATCTGCGGGACACGGCGGAGTGGCCCAAGTTCCAGCTGCCGACCCTGACCTATCACGAGGCGGCGCCCGGTCATCACCATCAGATCGCCCTGTCGCAGGAACGGCCGGACGTGCCGCTGTTGATGAAGGTGCTGGGCTTCTCGGCCTATTCCGAGGGTTGGGCCCTGTATGCCGAGCAGCTGGCCGACGAGATGGGGGTCTATGAGAACGACCCGGTCGGTCAGATCGGCTATCTGCAGTCGCTGATGTTCCGGGCCACGCGCCTGGTGGTCGACAGCGGCATGCACGCCAAGCGCTGGAGCCGCGAGGAGGCGATCCGCTTCATGGTCGACGCCCTGGGCGACGCCGAGAGCGCGGTCACGACCGAGATCGAACGCTATTGCGTCTGGCCCGGCCAGGCCTGCTCCTACAAGCTGGGTCACACCAAATGGGCTGAGCTGCGAACCAACGCCCAGACGGCGCTGGGCGACCGGTTCGACATCCGCGCCTTCCACGATGCGGGCATGAACACCGGCGGGGTGCCTCTGACCGTGCTGGAGCGGGTGATGACGGAATGGACCGCGGCGCAGGTGGCGGCGTGAGGGGGGGCGGTGTGAGGCGGAACCGGAGCGCGACGCTGGCTCTGGCCGCGTCGGTTCTGGCGCTGTCGGCGGGGCTGGCCCAGGCCCAGACGGCGGCCCCGGTCGAGTACGACCTGCGTTTCGACGACGCGGTGCATCACGAGGCGCGGATCACCGTGACCTGGCGCGACGTGGGGACCGAGCCGCTGCGGGTGCGGATGTCGCGGTCCTCGCCCGGCCGCTATGCGATCCACGAATTCGCCAAGAACGTCTATTCGGTCTCGGCGGTCGACGGGGCGGGCCGGGCGCTGACGATCGGGCGGACCGATCCCTATGGCTGGACCATCCCCGGGCACGACGGGACGGTCAGCGTGACCTACACCCTGTTCGGCGATCGGGCCGACGGCACCTATGCCCAGATCGACGCGACCCACGCCCATCTGAACATCCCCGCGTCGCTGATGTGGGCCGAAGGGCAGGAGGCGCGGCCCGCCACGGTGCGGTTCCGGCCTGTGGCCCCGGACTGGCGGGTGGCGACCCAGTTGCGGCCGACCGAGGACCCCTATGTCTTCACCGCGCCGAACCTGCAGTATCTGATGGACAGCCCGACCGAGGTCAGCGCCCACGCCGTGCGCGAATGGACCGTCGATGACGCGGGCACGCCGCGCACCATCCGGCTGGCGGTGCATCACGCGGGCACCGACGCCGAGCTGGACCGGTTCGCCGCCAGCGCGCGCAAGGTGGTGGATCAGCAGATCGCGGTGTTCGGCGACGTGCCGGACTTCGACTTCGGGACCTATACCTTCATCGCGGACTACCTGCCCTATGTCTCAGGCGACGGCATGGAGCACCGGAACTCGACCATCCTGACCGACACCCGGTCCTTCGCCCAGGCGGATTTCGACCAGCTGGGCACGCTGAGCCACGAGTTCATCCACGCCTGGAACGTGGAGCGGATCCGGCCGGCGGAGCTGGAGCCGTTCGACTTCACGGACGCCAATCCGACGCCGTCGCTCTGGTTCGCGGAAGGGTTCACCAGCTACTACGGGCCGCTGACGATCCGGCGGGCGGGCGAGCAGTCGGTCGACGGGTTCCTGGCGGACCTGGGCGGCACGCTGGGCTTCATCGTCAACAACCCGGGCCGGGCCTATGGCTCGCCGCAGGAGATGAGCCTGCGCGCGCCGTTCGTGGATGCGGCGACGGCGATCGATCCGACCAACCCGACCATCTTCACCTCCTACTACCCCTATGGCCAGATCATCGCCCTGGCCCTGGACCTGACGCTGCGCCAGCGGTTCCCGGGCGTGACCCTGGACGACTACATGCGCCGGATGTGGCGGGTTCACGGGGTGACGGAACAGCCGTTCACGCCCGACGACCTGGTCGAGGCCCTGGCGGTGACCACGGGCGACCGGGCCTTCGCCGAGGACTTCTTCGCCCGGCACGTCGAGGCCAGCGAACTGCCGGACTTCGGACCCCTGCTGGGACAGGCGGGTCTGGTGCTGAGACCCGCGCGGCCGGAGGCGGCCTGGATCGGGGGGCCGCCCATCCGCGCCACAGGGACGGCGCTGATGGTCACGAACGTGCCCGCCCGGGGCTCGCCCGTGTTCGAGGCGGGGCTGAGCCGGGGCGACGAGATCGTCTCGGTCGACGGCGTCGAGATGAACGCCGACGCCGACTGGGCGGCCGTGGTGGCGGCGCGCAAACCCGGCGATACGGTGGAGATCGCCTACCGTCAGCGGGGCGCGGACAAGACCACCCGCCTGACCTTCGCGGCGGACCCGGCGATCGAGGTGGTGCGGGTCGAGACGGCGGGGGGCTCGGTGACCGAGGCCCAGTCGGCGTTCCGCGAGGCGTGGCTGGGGCCGGCGAGCTAAGGGGGCAGACCTAGAGCGTCAGGCCGTCCGCGCGCCTTAGGGCGTTGTGCATGTCGGTGGCGGCGACTGCGGATTCGGCCGTCGCCACGGCGATCTGGTTCAGGCCGCGCACCACGTCGCCCGCGGCCCACAGGCCCGGCACGCTGGTTCGCTGGTGCAGGTCGACCTGCAGCCGGCCGTCGTCGGCCAGACGGGCGTCCAGCGCCTGGGCCAACTCGGCGTTGGGCGAGGTGCCGAGCGCGGAGTAGACGAGGTCGAAGGCGCGGTCCTCGCCATTCCAGCACAGGGCTATGACGCGGTCGTTCTCGATGTGGACCGTCTGGATCGGGGTCTCGACCACGTCGATGCCCAGCTCGGCCAGGGCCGCGCGCTCGGTCAGGTCGCCCGGCGGGCCGACGTGGATCAGGGTGACCCGGTCGGAATAGGTCCGCAGGAAGGCCGCTTCGTGCGCCCCCTTGTCGGAATGGCCGATGACGGCGACAGCCTTGTCGGTGGCCTCGTAGCCGTCGCAGATCGGGCAGATGCGGACCAGCGCCCGCTCCACGGCGCGTTCCACGCCCGGCAGGTTCGGGTGATGGTCGACGACGCCGGTGGCCAGGAGGACGGCCCGGGCGGTGACCGTTCCTCCGTCGGCGAGGGTGGCGGTGAAGCCCTCGCCGTGTCTGGCCAGCGCCTGGACCGCGCCGGGCCGGATCGTCGCGCCATATTCCAGCGCCTGTTCACGCATGCGGCTCAGGATGTGATCGCCGGTGATGCCTTCCGGAAAGCCCGGCATATTGTGGCTGACGGGGATCCAGCTCGCGCGCGGCGCGCCGGCGTCGGCGACCAGGACCGACCGGCGGAAGCGGGCCAGATAGGTGGCGGCCGCCAGGCCCGCAGGGCCCGCTCCGACGATCAGCGCATCGACGGTGGTCACGCCTTCTTCAGCTCCGACGGCTTGTGCGCGGCCCGCGCCCCGGTCTTGCCGCTCTCGACCAGATACTCCGGATTGTCCCTGGACGCAGCGACCTTGTGGCTTTTGGTCGTCGTCGGGCGGGTCAGCTTCCTGACCACCTTGCCGGTGGTCGTGCCCTGGCTGTGGTCCCATTTGACCGTGTCGCCGGCCTTGAAGGTCTTGTCCGTCATCCGCCTGTCTCCGGGGGTTGGGCCTCCGCATCAGCGAGCACGCGGCGCATCAGTTCCGGATCGATCAGGATGGGCATCTCGCAGAAACGCAGGATCCAGCGGCGGACCAGCGCGTCGGTATCGTCAGTCATTCGGCTCAGTCTCTTGGGCGGCAGCCCTTCCGGGTCGCTGAACCCGTCGGCCGCGTCGGGGTTCAGCTTGGCCGCAGGCGGCTTTTTTCGGGCAGGGTGAACGCGCCGCCCGCGACCCTTTGCCTCTCGCCGCCGCGCTCGCTATACCCCCGCCACCCCCGAGAAACCGCTGAACAGGACGAGTGCCGCATGGCCAAGATCAAGGTCGCCAATCCCATCGTGGACATCGACGGCGACGAGATGACCCGCATCATCTGGCAGTGGATCAAGGACAAGCTGGTCTTTCCGTTCCTGGACGTCGAGCTGGACTACTACGACCTGGGCATGGAGCACCGCGACGCGACCGACGACCAGGTCACGATCGACGCCGCCCACGCCATCCAGAAGCACGGCGTCGGCGTGAAGTGCGCCACCATCACCCCCGACGAGGCGCGGGTCGCCGAGTTCGGCCTCAAGAAGATGTGGAAGTCGCCGAACGGCACGATCCGCAACATCCTGGGCGGGGTCGTCTTCCGCGAGCCGATCATCTGCCGCAACGTTCCGCGCCTGGTGCCCGGCTGGACCCAGCCGATCGTCGTCGGCCGTCACGCCTTCGGCGACCAGTACAAGGCCACCGACTTCCTGTTCCCGGGCAAGGGCACCCTGTCGATCAAGTTCGTCGGCGAGGACGGCGCGGTGATCGAGCACGAGGTCTACAAGGCCCCCGGCGCCGGCGTCGCCATGGGCATGTACAATCTGGACGATTCGATCCGCGACTTCGCCCACGCCTCGTTCAGCTATGGCCTGAACCGCGGCTACCCGGTCTATCTGTCGACCAAGAACACCATCCTGAAAGCCTATGACGGCCGCTTCAAGGACATCTTCCAGGAGGTGTTCGACGCCGAATACGCTGAGCGGTTCAAGGCCGCCGGCCTGACCTATGAGCACCGGCTGATCGACGACATGGTGGCCGCGGCCATCAAGTGGTCGGGCGGCTTCGTCTGGGCGTGCAAGAACTACGACGGCGACGTCCAGTCCGACGTGGTGGCGCAGGGCTTCGGCTCTCTGGGCCTGATGACCTCGGTCCTGATGACGCCGGACGGCAAGGTGATGGAGACCGAGGCCGCCCACGGCACCGTGACCCGCCACTATCGCCAGCACCAGAAGGGCGAGGCCACCTCGACCAATTCGATCGCCTCGATCTTCGCCTGGACCTCGGGCTTCAAGCATCGGGCCAAGCTGGACGGCAACGCCGAACTGATGACCTTCGCCGAGACGCTGGAGCGGGTCGTGGTCGAGACCGTCGAGGCCGGCTACATGACCAAGGACCTGGCCCTGCTGGTCGGCGACCAGCAGTCCTGGCTGACCACCGAGGGCTTCCTCGACAAGGTCGCCGAGAACCTGAAGGCCGAATTGCCCGACGTCGGATGACGGCAGGGCGCGTTGAAATCGGTGCCTGATCGGCCTACCTTGACCAAGTCTGGTCAAGGAGGCCGTGATGCCGACTTACAACGTGCTGGAAGCCAAGACGCAGCTGTCCAAGCTGCTGGACGCCGTCGAGAACGGTGTGGACGTCGTCATCGCCCGCAACGGAAAGCCGAGCGCTCGTCTGGTGCCTGTCGATCAAGTGCCGCGTGAAGCCTTCAAGATCGGCCTGGCGAAGGGCAGGCTCCAGATTCCCGAGGATTTCGACGCTTTGGACGCCGAAGTGCTGAAAGGCATGGACGAGGCGGAAGCCGAATGGCGAGAGCTTGAGTGAGGCTACTGGTTGATACTCACCTGCTGCTTTGGTCCCTCGTCGACGATCCGCGCCTGTCTCAGCGTGCCCGCGCGATGATTGCCGACCCCGAGAACACCGTCGTCGCCAGTCAGGTCGTGCTGTGGGAAACAGCCGTCAAAAGGGCGCTGAAGCGATACGCGGCCGATTTTCCATTCACTCCGGAAAGAGTTCGCGAGGAGCTGACACTCGCCGGCGCCGAGTGGCTGGCGCTCGACGATCAGCATCTCTTCACCCTGGCGGGCCTGCCTCCGCTCCACCGCGACCCCTTCGACCGCCTGCTGGTCGCCCAGGCGCTGAGCGAGCCCATGCGCTTGGTGACCCATGATCGCCAGATCGCCGCCTACAGCGACACGGTCATCCTGGTTTAGGCTCTTCGCGCGCTTCTTTCGTGGACCCTCGGCCCGGCCCATGCATTGATGCGGTTCGCACCGGAGGAGGGGAGACCACCGCGTGAAACGGATCATCGGCAATCTGCTGCTGTTCGCCCTGGTGGCGGCGGTCGTCAGCTTCTTTCTGGCCCCGGCCGTGGCCTTCTTCGGCATCCGCTCGGCGGCGCAGTCGGACGATGTCGCGGGACTGGCGCGGCTGATCGACTTCAACGCCGTGCGCGCCTCGCTTCGGCTCCAGCTGTCGGGGCGAGCCGAGGCCCTGACGCCGGCCCCGTCGTTCATGGACGATCCCATCGGAGCGGTGCGCCGCCAGTTCGAGGTGGCCGCCGCCCCGGCCGGTCCCGATCCCGACGCCTTCCTGACGCCGGACGCCATCGACCGTCTGCTGCGCGGCCAGGGGCGCTATGCCGCCGTCTCGTCCACGGCGACCATGCCGCAGGATATCGAGCCCGCACCCTGGCCCAGTCCCACCTACTGGGGGATCAACCTGGCACGGTTCGCGGTCACCGACGAGGGCGGGTCGCGCACGGTCTTCACCTTCGAGCGCAAGGGTCCGTTCGAGTGGAAGCTGGTCCATATCGGCCTGCCGGACGGCCCGACGCCGGTGCGCCCCGCGCAACCCCAACAAGGCGGAGCGGCCAAGCGATGAAGGGTTGGGTCAAGGGCCTGCTGGCGCTCGCCGTCGTCGCCGTCGCCGCCGCCTATCTGGCCATGCCGATCCTGACGGTACGGGCCCTGGTCCGCGCCGCCGAGACGGGCGACGAGGCGGCGCTTGAGCGGCTGGTCGACTTCCCCGCCTTTCGCGAGAGCCTGAAGGAACAGCTGACCGCCCGGCTCATGGCCGGGATGCGCGAGGACCCCCGCGCCGACGACAGCGCGCTCGCCGGACTGGGCATGCTGTTCGGCCCGATGCTGGTCGACGGGGCGGTCGACGTTCTGGTCACGCCTCAAGCCATCGCGGCCATGGTCGAGACCGCCGAGGCCCCGGAGCCGTCCGATGCGGTCACGCCCTCGGAGCCTGAGGCCGAAGACGGCGATATCCGCAAATCCTACGCTTACCGCGACCTGAACACCTTCGTCGTCGGCCTGACCGATCCGGACCGGCCGGAGGAACCGCTGAAGCTGCTGCTGAAGCGCGACGGCCTGTTCGGCTGGAAGCTGGCGGCGGTGGAGTTGCCTGATAAATCCTCCCCCGAGTAGCGCAGCGGAACGGGGGAGGGGGACCGCGACGCGCTTGCGTCGTGGTGGAGGGGGCGGAACCACGCACCGTGCCTGAGGTCGCCCCCTCCACCGCTTCGCGGTCCCCCTCCCCCGCTATGCGGGTGAGGATTATTGAGCGGCCACCCACGCGTCCATGCGCTGGTCCAGCAGGTCCAGCGGCAGGGGCCCGTCCACCAGAAGCGCGTCGTGGAAGTCGCGGACGTTGAAGCGGTCGCCCAGCGCCTGTTCGGCGCGGGTGCGGATGGCGCGTAGCCGGATCTCGCCGATCTTGTAGGCCAGGGCCTGGCCGGGCCAGCCGATGTAGCGCTGAAGCTCCGTCTCGATGTTGTGGGGTGCCAACGCCGAGTTCTCGGTGAAGCAGCGCCGGGCCTCGTCGATCGTCCAGCCCATCCAGTGCATGCCGGTGTCGGCCACGAGGCGACAGGCGCGCCACATCTCGTAGGACAGGCGGCCGAACCTCTCTTCCGGCGTGCGATAGAAGCCCATCTCCTCGCCCAGATATTCAGCATACAGGCCCCAGCCCTCGGAGAAGGCGGTGACGTCGACGTTCCGGCGGAAATAGGGGCCCTGGGCGGCCTCCTGCTGCAGGGCGATCTGCAGATGGTGACCGGGCACGGCCTCGTGCAGGGTCAGGGCCGGCAGTTCGTACAGCGGCCGCTGGTCCAGCCGCCCGGTGTTGACGATGTAGCCGCCCGGCACCCCGTCGGCCAACGAACCGCCATTGTAGCGGCCGGTGGTGTAGGTCGCCTCGATGTCCAGCGGCACGGGACGGACGTTGTAGGTCAGGCGCGGCAGGGTGCGGAACAGGGCCGGCAGGCCGCCGTCCGCGCGCTTGGACATCTCCGACGCCTTCTCCAGCAGGTCCTCGCGCGAGGTGGCGTAGAAGCGGGGTTCGGTCCGCAGGTGGTTCAGGAAGCCCGCGAAATCGCCTGTCCAGCCGGCGGCGCGCATCTCGGTCTCCATGCGGGCGCGGATGCGGGCGACCTCGTCCAGGCCGATCCGATGGATCTGGTCCGGCGTCAGGTCGGTGGTGGTGTAGCGCCGCGCCTCGAAGGCGTAGAAATCGCGCCCGCCGGGGCGCGAGCCGATGCCGACCTCTGGTGTTGCGGCGGGCAGATACTGGGTCTCGATGAAGGTCAGCCACCTCTGGCGGCGCGGCACAATGGCCTCGGCCACGAGGGCGGCCGCGCGATCGCGATAGGCTTGCTGCGCGTCCGCCGGGATCGAGGCGGGCAGGGTGGCCAGGGGGCGCAGCAGGGGATCGGTTTCGGGCGTGAAGGCGGCTTCGTTTCTCAGCGAGACGAGGAAGCTCTCCACCACCGAGGTCGGCTGGGTGAAGCCGGTCTCCAGCCCCCGCAGGGTGTTGTCCAGTTCGTCGTCATAGAGTTTGGGCAGAGCCGCCAGCCGCGACAGCCAGGCCTCGGCGTCGGCCGCCGTGGTGATGCGGGTGGTGGAGGCGAGATAGTTGGCCGTCTGGCCGGGCCCGCCTTCGGAATCGAAGGCGAGGCGCTCGGAATCGTAGCGGATCGCCTCGATCGACCGGTCCAACACCCGGATCAGGAAGTCGCGGTTCAGGGCGTCGTCTCCGGACAGGCCGCCGGTCGCGATGGCCTGGGCCCGGGCGCGAAACGCTTCCAGCGGGGCCTGCCGAGCCACTTCGGCGGCGCGTGAGGTGTCGGGCAGGCGGGACTTGGCGGCCTGGTCGCCCTCCTGGCCGGCGCTGATCGGATCGTTGGCCTTGAGGAAGGCCTCGTAGTCGCTGAGCAGCGACGCGAGGTCGGTGTTGGCGGCGGGCTGGGCGGCCTCGGTCGCGGTCTGGGCTGTCGCGGTCGCAGCTGCCGTGGACAGCAGCAGGGCGGCGAAACCGGCGGCGGCGAGATGGTTCATGGCGGTCCCCGAAGCGAGGCCGCATGGGGACTGAACGGGGGTTGAAGGTCAATGCCCACGCGTCCCTTCTCTCCTTGCGGGAGAAGGTGGCCGAGCGCAGCGAGGTCGGATGAGGGGTGAAAGGCGATGGTCCCGCCGGGGCACGGCTTAAGTCCCTCACTCCGGCTACGGAGTTTCACCCCTCATCCGGCCCTCCGGGCCACCTTCTCCCGCAAGGGGAGAAGGAAGTGGCCTATCCTGCCAAGACGTCCCGGATGGCCTGAAGACCGTCCTCGGCCTTCGATCCGTCCGGGGCACCGCCCTGGGCGAAGTCGGGCTTGCCGCCCGCGCCCTGACCGCCCATGGCCAGCACCGCAGCGCGGGCCAGGTCGGCGGCGTTGACGGTGCCGGTCATGTCCGAGGTCACGGCCACGGTGACCGCCGCCTTCCCCTCGGTCACGCCGATCAGGGCGACGACGCCCGAGCCGACCTGCTTCCTGAAGTCCTCGGCCACGCCGCGCAGGCCCTTGCCGTCGACGCCGTCCAGAACGCGGGCGATCAGCTTGACGCCGTTGATCTCCTCCGGTGCCGCGTTGCCGCCGGAGCCGCCGCCGAGCGCCAGCTGCTTCTTCAGATCGGCGACCTGTTTCTCCAGGCTACGGACGGATGAGGACAGGGCATCGACGCGTGCGGGGACGTCGGCGGGTTGAACCTTGAAGCCCTGGGCGAGGCGGCGGGCGACGCCGGCCTGGCCTTCCAGATAAAGCCGCGCGGCTTCTCCGGTCAGGGCCTCGACGCGGCGGACGCCGGCGGCGATGCCGGTCTCCGACACGATCTTGAACAGGGCGATGTCGCCGGTGCGGGCCACATGGGTGCCGCCGCACAGCTCGACCGAATAGGCCTTGTCGTCGACCAGGCTCTTGCCCAGCGTCAGGACGCGGACCTCGTCGCCGTATTTCTCGCCGAACAGGGCGACGGCGCCGGCCTCGATGGCCTCCTGCGGGGCCATCAGCTTGGTCTCGGCCGGAATGTTCTGGCGGATGACGGCGTTCACCTCGGCCTCGATGCGGGCCAGTTCGTCCTCGGTGACGGGGGCGTTGTGGCTGAAGTCGAAGCGCATGCGCTCGGCGTCGACCAGCTGGCCCTTCTGGGCGACGTGGGGGCCCAGCACGTTCTTCAGCGCGGCGTGGACCAGATGGGCGGCGGAGTGGTTGGCGCGGGTGGTCAGGCGCGCGTCGGCGTCGACGTGCAGGCTGGCGCGGTCGCCGATGGACAGGCTGCCTTCGAGGACCTCGATCGTGTGGGCGTAGAGGTCGCCGGTGGGTTTCTGCACATCGTGGACGCGGCCGCGACCGCCCGGCCATTCGACCTCGCCCCGATCCCCCGCCTGACCGCCGCCCTCGCCGTAGAAGGGGGTCTGGTCGAACAGGACCTCTGCGGTCTCGCCCGCCTGGACGCTGTCGGCGGCGGCGCCGTCCTTGAGGATGGCCAGGACTTCGCCGGAGCCGTCGACGGCGTCATAGCCGTTGAACACGGTCGGCCCCAGACGGTCCTTGAGCGCCAGCCATTCGCCGGTCGAGGCGATCTGGCCCGAGCCCTTCCAGTTGGCCTTGCCCCGGGTCTTCTGCTCTTCCATCGCCGCGTCGAAGGCGTCGGTGTCGACGGTGAAGCCGCGACGGCGGGCCTCGTCCTGGGTCAGGTCCAGTGGGAAGCCGTAGGTGTCATACAGGCTGAAGGCCGTGCGGCCGGGGATGACGTCGCCGGGCGCCAGATCGCGCGTGGCGTCTTCCAAGAGGCCCATGCCGCGGCCCAGGGTGGTGCGGAAGCGGATCTCCTCCTGCTTCATGGTATCTTCGACGCTGGCCTGAGCACGCTTCAGTTCCGGATAGGCTTGGCCCATCTCGGCGACGAGCGTGGGCACCAGCCGGTGCATCAACGGATCGGCGGCGCCGAGCAGGTGGGCGTGACGCATGGCGCGGCGCATGATCCGGCGCAGGACATAGCCCCGGCCCTCGTTCGACGGCGTGACCCCGTCGGCGATCAGGAAGGCGGACGAGCGCAGGTGGTCGGCGATGACGCGGTGGCTGGGGGCCATGTCGCCGTGCGGGTCGGTCGAGGTGGCCTCGGCCGAGGCGCCGATCAGGGTCTGGAACAGATCGGTGTCGAACACCGAGTTCTTGCCCTGAAGCACGCTCGCGATGCGCTCCAGCCCCATGCCGGTGTCGACGCTGGGCTTGGGAAGGTCGCGGACGATCTCGTCGTTCTCCTTCTCGAACTGCATGAAGACGTTGTTCCAGATCTCCACATAGCGGTCGCCGTCCTCGTCCGGAGACCCCGGAGGGCCGCCCGGGACATGGTCGCCGTAGTCCCAGAAGATCTCGGTGCAGGGGCCGCAGGGGCCGCTGTCGCCCATGGCCCAGAAGTTGTCGGAGCCGGCGATGCGGATGATCTTGTCGTCCGAGAAGCCGGTGACCTTCTTCCAGATGGCGGCGGCTTCGTCGTCGTCGATGTAGACGGTGACCAGGAGGCGCTTCGGGTCCAGGCCGAAGTCGCGCGTGACCAGGGTCCAGGCGCTCTCGATCGCGTGGTTCTTGAAATAGTCGCCGAAGCTGAAGTTGCCCAGCATCTCGAAGAAGGTCAGGTGCCGGGCCGTGTAGCCGACATTGTCCAGATCGTTGTGCTTGCCGCCGGCGCGGACGCACTTCTGCGAGGTCGTGGCGCGGGGGGAGGGCGGCGTCGCCGCGCCGGTGAAATAGTCCTTGAACGGAACCATGCCGGCGTTGACGAACATCAGAGTCGGATCGTTCTGCGGCACCAGCGGCGCGGAGTGAATCTTCTGGTGAGCGTCGGCCTCGAAGAAGTTCAGGAAGGTCGAGCGGATGTCGTTGAGGCTGGCCATGGGGTTCGTCTGACGCGCGGGCGAGGGAGAGGGAAGTCGCGCGTCATATAGGGTTTCTGAGCCGAACGCATCACCTTGAGACCCCCGCTCCGTGGCGCGCGGCGGGCCGTTCCGTCGCAGGGTCGTTAAGGTCGGCGCGGCGTATGAGAGGCCCATGAGCAAGGTCGAGGTGTGGTTCGACGGTGACTGCCCGCTGTGCCGGCGCGAGATCGCCTTGATGCGGCGGCTGGATCGGCAGGGCTCGATCCGGTTCCACGATGTGGCGACCGGCGCGGGGACCTGTCCGATCGACCGGGACGAGCTGCTGGCGCGGTTCCATGCGCGCGAGGACGGACGGCTGGTGTCGGGGGCCGAGGCCTTCGCCGCCATGTGGCGGGCGATCCCGATGCTGGCCCCGTTCGGGCGGATGGCGCGGAACCGGGTGGTGCTCTCGGTTCTGGAGCGGCTGTATCTGGCGTTCCTGAAGGTTCGGCCCGTGATCCAGCGGAGCCTTCGTCGACGGCCATGAAGGCCGCGCCGAGCCACAGAGAAGAAGGCCGCCCGGGCGAACCCGGGCGGCCCCGCTCCGTCCGGCCCGATCCCCGCGGGGGTCGGCGGCGGGTCGCGAGGACCAGCCGGACGGAGTGTCGGTTGGCAATCCTCCCCCGCGTTGCGGGGGAGGATTGCCGGAGATCAGCCCTCCAGGTCCTGGCCCTCGTCCGGCTCGGGCGTGCCCAGCAGGTCCTCGGCGATCTTGGAGGTGGAGGCACGCACGGCCTTTTCGATGGCGTCGGCCATGTCCGGGTTGGCCTTGAGGAAGGCGCGGACGTTCTCGCGGCCCTGACCGATGCGGGTCGAGTCATAGCTGAACCAACTGCCCGACTTCTCGATGATCCCGGCCTTGACGCCCAGGTCGATGATCTCGCCCAGCTTGGAGATGCCTTCGCCGTACATGATGTCGAAGATGACCTCGCGGAACGGCGGGGCGACCTTGTTCTTGACCACCTTGACCCGGGTCGTGTTGCCCACGACCTCGTCGCGGTCCTTGATCGCGCCGGTGCGGCGGATGTCGAGGCGGACCGAGGCGTAGAACTTCAGCGCATTGCCGCCCGTGGTCGTCTCGGGCGAGCCGTACATCACCCCGATCTTGTGCCGGATCTGGTTGATGAACAGGACGATGCACTGGCTCTTGTTGATCGAGGCGGTGAGCTTCCTCAGGGCCTGCGACATCAGGCGCGCCTGAAGGCCGGGAAGGCTGTCGCCCATCTCGCCCTCGATCTCGGCGCGGGGCGTCAGGGCGGCGACGGAATCGACCACCACGATGTCCACGGCCCCCGAGCGCACGAGCGTGTCGACGATCTCCAGCGCCTGTTCGCCCGTGTCGGGCTGCGAGACCAGCAAATCGTCCAGATTGACGCCCAGCTTCTGGGCATAGCCGGGGTCCAGCGCGTGCTCGGCGTCGACGAAGGCGGCGGTGCCGCCCGCCTTCTGAATCTCGGCCACCGTGTGCAGCGCCAGGGTCGTCTTGCCCGAGCTTTCCGGCCCGAACACCTCGATCACCCGCCCGCGCGGCAGGCCGCCGATGCCCAGCGCCATGTCGAGGCCGAGCGACCCGGTCGAGACCGAGGGAATGGCCTCGGTCACGCCGTTCTTGCCCAGCTTCATCACCGAGCCCTTGCCGAAGGCGCGGTCGATCTGTGCGATCGCCGCCTCCAGCGCGCGCTGCTTGTCGCCGTCGTCCTTGCCCACCAATTTCAATGCCGCCTGCGATGCCACCTTGCCACTCTCCCTTGCCATGATTCCCGTATCAGTCCGGGGGAGAGGCCCGCCTTCGGTCCGATTGAACCGTGACCCGCTCCCTGTGAGGCGGACTATGTGCATGGTTTGTTCCTGTTGCCAATATGTTCTTTTTGTCTCGGTCGGGCGGTACGTCCGATTTTGACGGAGGGCCTTGGTGAGGCCGTCTATTCCTTCAGGTGCGGAGCCAGCAGCGCATACCAGCTGGCGCTGAGGCGCTCGAAGTCGGCCGGGCAGTACTGGGCGCGCTCTTCCGTCAGCCATTCCTCTTCGAGGAGGTAGGCGTAACCGTCCGGGTTCGAGCCGTACACGAGACAGGCGAGGGTATAGTATCGTTGCTGACCGAAGGAGTGATAGCCGGCGTACTGGCTGTCGTCGATTTCGCCGGCCTGGGATGGGTCGGTGTAGAAGCTGAGCGCCGCGGAGATGGTCGAAGCCTCGCCGCCTTCCCCATCAATGAGCCACCAGGCCGCGAGGCTGTCGGCTGTGTCCTCCTCTCGTCCCGTGACCGGGATTTCGAGCACATCGACGAGCGCATGGCCGACCTCGTGGAAGATGGTCCAGTGAAAGGAGCCGGCGACGGCGTCCTCGATCTCCTGTTCCGTCTCGAAGTAGGCGGCGAAGACCTCTCTCTCTCCGTCGAAGAGCTCCAGGCACATCTGAATCTCTCGTTCGCCAGGGAGATAGAAGGCGTTGCTCTGGCCGCATTCCGCGAAGCGGATGCCGATGTCGGCCGGCAGCTTCAGGCTCGCGTTCAGGGTGTCGGCGACGTCTTCCAGCCAGCGATCCTCGGACAGTTGCTGGGCCAGCTCCGTATAGGTGTCGGTCTCCAGCAGCGCCGGACGGACGACGAAATCGCCCGCGTCCTCGGCGCTGGCGGCCGAGGCGGCCTCGCCGCCGCAGGCTGACAAGAAAAGGCCGCTCGAAACGGCCGCGAAGGCGAACGAGCGCAGGACGCGCGATGTGGCGGACATGACCCCGTGACCTCCCCCCAAGACGATTCCAGTCTAGCCAGGTCACCACGGTTACGGCAACGCTTGGCTCCCGCGACGTCAGGCCGCGTCAGGCCTTGGCCGCCGCCAGGATCGGGCCGCCGTTCGGGGCCTGGACCAGGACGGCCGTCAGCAGGCCGTCGCGGCCGGGGGCGGGCAGGCGCCAGCCGCGCGGCTCGCCGCCCGACCATTGGCCCAGCTTGACCAGGTCGCGCACGACCGAGGCGTGGGGCAGGGTGACCCCGGCGTTCTCGCCGCGCGCCACGGGCACGGCGATCGGGCGGGGCTCGTAGCGGACCAGCCAGACGTCGGCGGGCGCGGCGGGGTTCTGGCCCCCGGCCAGCCCCACGCCCCCGCCCCGGAACACCACGGCCGGACCGGTGGAGGGACGGTGGCGTCCGATCAGGCCCTCGATCTGCTCCATCCGACGTCCGACGGTGTGGCTGCGCCCGTCGACCACCACCTGGGGCGTCCAGACATTGTCGGTGCCGAGGCCGCGCTGATAGTCGCGCTGGCGGGCGGTGTATTCCGGTTTGGCGAAGGTGTCGGGCCAGCCGAGGTCGTCCCAGTAGGTGACGTTGAAGCTGAGGGTCAGCAGATCGCGACGTTCCGACAGCCGCACCAGATTGGCGTTGGCGGGCGGGCAGGAGTTGCAGCCCTGGCTGGTGAACAGCTCGACCACGGTCAGGTCGCTGGTGGTCTGAGGGGTGGGCGCGCGGGCGCTCGCGGGCTGGGCGGTGGCGTAGCCGAGGACGACGGCGGCGGCGATGAGCCCGAGCGAGCCGAACAGCGTCAGGCGGCGGCGAAGATCGAAGGACAGGGCGCGGGCGGCAGAAGGGCGGGACATGGGGCGTCTCCGTTGCGAGGACATGCCGCCCGGTTCGCCGAACCTTGCCGAAACGTTACCGCCGTCGGGTCGGGGCCCTCAGTGGGACGGGGGGTCGCGCACCGCGATCAGGGACTTGGTCAGTCCGGCGACGACCTCGTCGTGGTGGACGGCGTCGGGATAGAGGAAGCGGAACTGGGCCTTGTCCAGCAGGCGGGCGTGCTGGACGTCGCGCATGGCCTGACCCATGTCCGGGGCCCGCTCCGAAAAGCCGTGGCGGCGCTTCAGCAGCGACCGGGCCCGGCTCTGTTCCGAGCGCCAGTGGAAGAAGGGGGCCGAGAAATGCGGCTCGACCGGGAACCAGAAATAGGGCGTCTGGACATAGTAGCGCGGGGCCAGGCGGCGGCATTCGGCGGCGAAGGCCTCCATCCGCGTCCAGTCGCCGACATGTTCGATGACGCTGTTGGAATGGACCAGGTCGAAGGCGTGGTCGGCGTATCGCGGCAGGGCGCAGGCGTCGCCGTCGACGACATCGAACAGCGCCGGATCGGCGGGCTCATCGACGCCGCCCGGATTGACCACGGTGATGCGGACCTTGGACGCGTCCAGGAAGGCGCGGTCGAACAGGCTCCAGTAGTTGGGCTCACCGCCCAGATCGATGATGCGGACGGAACCCTTCTCGGCATGGATGCGGGTGATGAGTTCGACCACCCGGCGGGCCCGCGCGCGGCGAAAGCGCGAGACGAGGGAGTCGGGATTGGCGTTGTCCTGCAGGGCGTGGATCAGGTTCATGGCAGGAGGATAGGGCGGGGAGCTTGAAGCCGGGTTAAGTCCTCCCCCGTCGGGGGAGGATTACGTCGGCCCACCTTCGATGGGCGGCGGCATGGGCTCGGCGAAGCGAGCCGTCAGCGACAGGCCGCACGCCAGGATCAGGCAGGCCGCGGCCCCGGCGGCCAGGGTGGCGCGGGCCTGTTCGGGCGCCAGCGGCCGCGCGAACAGCAGGACCAGCAGGGCCATCAGGATCAAGACGGCCGGCAGGTCCATGCCGACCCCCAGGAAGACCGGATGCGCCAGGGTGACCACCCAGGCTCCGCCCAGGATCGTCGCGATCGCGGCCGGGATCAGGGCGCGAGGGTCCTTCAGGCTGGCCCCGATGAGGGCCGAGGCCGCCGCCGCCAGCGCCGCCAGCAGGCCGGGCCAGACGAAGACCAGGGCGGCCTCTGGCGCGGCCGCTTGCGCGATGCAGCCCAGCAGGAAGATCAGGGCGATCAGGCCCAGCCACGCCCCCCAGGGGGTGCGCGGGGCCGACTGGCTCCAGGCCGACAGGGCGATGGCCACGCCGCCTGCGCCCATCACGATCGGATCGAAGCCGCCCAGCAGGGTCGCCGCCGCGACCGCCGCGATCACCACCCCTGCCAGCAGCCGGGGCCCCAGGGCGGCGCGTCCGGCGATGCCGGCGAGGGCGACGGCGACGACCGCCAGCACCGCCCCGGCCTCCATCCACGGCAGGCGGCGCAGCAAGGTGTAGTAGGCCTCGGCGGACTCGGCCCGGCCCGCGGTCGGACCCGCCAGGACGCGGACTCCTTGGGTGACCACCACCCCCATGGCGATCAGCCACAGACCCGACAGCATGCCCCGCCCGACGTCCATCGCCTGAAGCCCCGTCCGGTGCCGCGCGCCCCAGGCGGCGAAGGCTCCCAGGGCGGCCGTGAGCGCCAGAAGGCTCCAGCCGAAGCCGGGCGCATGAACGATCAGGAACCGGCCCAGCACGTCGCCATAGACGGCGTTTCGGCCGGCGATCGGCAGGGCGTCGGCGGTCAGCAGCGCGTCGGTCGCCTCCAGCGCCTGGGACCCGATGTGCTGCAGCGCGCCGCGGTCCAGATTGTCCGGCGTCGCCTCGGGCGTGTGATACAGCGCCGGCCGTCCGATGAAGGCGAAGTTCAGACCGCCGATGCCCCGGTTCTTGGGGATGGTGAAGTCGGTGCCGTTGGGCATGGTCTCGTAGACGAAGATCGACAGGGCGTTGGAGGTGACGCCGCCGTCGGCGCGGGCCGCCACGCGGGCGAACAGGTCGATGGTCTCGGCATTGCCTCGCCCGGTCTCGAACATCATGGCCCGGCCGCCGCCGCCCCGGGCCTCCAGATTGACCACGCTGCCGATCCGGTCGCGCAAGGGATGCTCGGAAAAGAAGATGCGCGCGCCGTCCAGGTTCAGTTCCTCGGCGTCGGTGATCAGGACCACCAGGCTGCGGTCGAACGTGCCTCGCGCCTGCAGCGCCCGCACCGCTTCCAGGATGGCCGCGACGCCCGCGCCGTCGTCGGCGGCGCCCGGCGAATCCCAGGCGCTGTCATAGTGGGCCATCATCAGCACGGCGGCGGCCGTCGGATCGCGACCGGGCAGGACGCCGACGATGTTGACGGCCTGGTTCCCCGCCGCCGCCGGATCGCCGCCCCATCGCTCCAGCCGGACCACCGCGTCGGGCGACAGGGCCCCGGCCTGAAACGCGGGCGACAGGCCCAGAGCGGTCATCCGCTGGAACAGATAGTCCCGGACCCGCGCGTGGTCGGCCGAGCCGACCGGATGGGGTCGCGCGCCGATCGCGCGCACGTCGACCATGGCGCGCTCGGCCGAGAAGGCGACGGCGGGGGCTGTGGTCGGGCGCGGAGACGGCACCTGGAGCGCCCAGACGCCGATCGCGAGGGCGAGGAACAGTGAACCCAGGAACAGGCCCCAACGCATTCGCTCTCCCCAATTCTTTCCGTCATCCTCGGGCTTGACCCGAGGATCGGACGTTCAGCAAGCTCGGCCGATGGAACGGCCGTTCATCGCTACATACATCGAAGCCAGCCGTCCAATGGGCGTCGTCTACATCGGCTCGACGAACGATCTGTACCGGCGAGGACGAGAGCATCGGGACGGGCTCTACGAGGGTTTCACCAAGCGCCATCGCTGCGGGATGCTCGTTTGGTACGAGCCCTTCGAGATGATGGTTTCCGCCATTCACCGGTCGCGCCCGCTGGAGCGCTGGAACCGGCCATGGAAGATGGAGCTGATCGAGCGTCGCAATCCGGATTGGTGCGACCTTTACCCCTTTCTTGTTGGCCAGGCCTCCGATCCTCGGATCAAGTCCGAGGATGACGGGGGTGTGGAAGCATTTCTCGCCCGGATCAAAAGGGGCGAGATCGAGGAGTGATCTTCTACGCCGCCCGGCTCAACGCCGAGGGGGCCTTCACATACAGGCCCTTCCGGCCGCCGACGGCGCGGAACGCCATGGTGTCGCCCTCGATGCGTTCCTCGGCCCCCAGGATCAGGACGCCGTCGTCCATCAGACGGCGCTCCAGATGGTCGACGATCTGGCCGCGCTGGGCCGGGTCCACGTCGGCCAGGACGTTGCGGCACAGGATGACGTCGAACCGGGCCCCGTCGGTGGGCGCGTCCAGCAGGTTGTGGCGGGCGAAGCGAACCGCGTCCTTCAGCCGGGGCACCGCGGACCAGGCGTCCTCGGCGGGCTCGAACCAGTCCAGCATGGTGCGGGCCGA
The DNA here is from genome assembly GCF_040195595.1 of Brevundimonas aurifodinae. Lineage (NCBI taxonomy): Bacteria > Pseudomonadati > Pseudomonadota > Alphaproteobacteria > Caulobacterales > Caulobacteraceae > Brevundimonas > Brevundimonas aurifodinae. Next base: position 204,349 of record NZ_JBEGDD010000004.1, on the reverse strand, counting down.
CAGGCCGCGCTGGATCTCGAAGGCGCTGAACAGGCCGCTGCGGGCCTTGTCGATCGCGCGCTGCGACAGGTCGGTGGCGACGATGTCGGCGGTGACGCCCGCCGACAGGGCCCCCATGGCCAGGGAGTAGGCCTCCTGTCCGGTCGAACAGCCGGCCGACCAGACCTGGACCCGGCCGCCCGGACGCACCCGGCTGATGGCAGGCAGCAGTTCCCCGGCGAAGGTGTCGAACACGGCCCGGTCGCGGCGGAACCAGGTCTCGGGGTTCAGCATGGCATCGATCACCGCCCAGCCCAGCGAGGCGACCGGCTTGACCCACAGGGTCTGGAGCATGGCGTCCACGCTGTCGAAGCCCTCGCGGCGCGCGACCGGGGCCAGCCGGTGCTCGGCCAGATGGATGCGGTCGCGTCCCAGCCGGAAGCCTGCCCGCGACGCGAGCAGACCCTGCAGGCGATCGAAATCGTCCTGGGTCACGCCAAGTCCTCTCGGGTCTGAGCTGCGGGCATGGGCATGATCTGGTTTCAGACGGCTCCGACTTCGGACAGTTTGGACTGCAGGATCTCGCCGTCGAACGGCTTCATCACATAGTCGTCCGCCCCGGCCCCCAGGGCCTCGGCGATGCGTTCGGGCGCGGTCTCGATGGTGCAGAACAGGACCTTGGGCCGGTCGCCGCCGGGCTGTTCGCGCAGGCGTTTCAGAAAGCCCATGCCGTCCATCACCGGCATGTTCCAGTCCAGCAGGATGACGTCGGGCATCAGCCCGCCACAGTGGGTCAGGGCCTCCACGCCGTCGGCGGCCTCGTCGACCTCGAAGCCGAGACCCTCGACGATGCGACGGGCGACCTTCCGGATGATCCGGCTGTCGTCCACGATGAGGCAGGTGCGGACTTCCACGAGCGAGACGTCTCCCAGCGGCAGGAATCGACGCGCCGCTTCACCACCCAATATCGTCGCTCGGCGGTTAACGAGGCGTTGGCTTGTCGGGTTAAGACGGCATCGAAGCCGTCAGGACGACCCGTCCCTCCACAGCTTCGACGTCCAGACGGCCGCCGGTCTGATCGACCGTCAGCCACAGCCAGTAGGGCTGGACCCACTGTCCCGCCAGCCCCTCCGTCAGGCGCCGGCCCGCCAGACCGGTGGAGGCTTCCTGCTTCAGACGCGCCCGCGCGCCCTCGGCCCGGCCCTCCAGGACCATGCGGTCGCCCTGGACCCGCGCCGAGACCACAGCCTCTCCGCCCATCGGCAGGGCGGCGGCGGTCAGATAGGCCAGGTTGACCAGGGCGCGGGCCTGGGGCTTGCCGAAGTCCGCGACGTCCAGCCGCCAGTCCAGGGTCGCCCGCCCGCCCGCGATGACCCCGTCGACCAGCCCCTTCAACTCGTCGCCCGTGAACCGCTCGGCGGTGGTCGCCGCTCCGAAGGCGACGCGGCAGAACTGGACCAGGGCGACCATCTTGCGCGCCGAATCGGTGATCAGGCCGATCGCGTCCTCGCGCATGTCCTGGGCGGTCGGATCGGCCAGCAGGTCCAGCCCCGACATGATGGCGCCGGACGGACTGATGAAGTCGTGGCACAGCTTGGCCGCGATCAGGCTGGCGAGCTCGGGCCCGTCCATGGCAAGCGTGTCGAGCGGGGCGGCGAAGGCGGCGTCTGTCATGGTTGCCACGCTGAGGTGATTTGCCCGTTCGCGAAACCGGCCGGATGGTCTATCCCCGCCGAAATGAAGACCGATCTCGACGCCGACCTGAAGTCCGGCGCCCTCCACGACCATCTCGCCGCCATCGCCGAGGACGCCGCGCGCGTCATCCTGCCCTACTGGAAGGTGGGGACCGAGGTGTTCGCCAAGGCCGACGACAGCCCGGTGACCCAGGCCGACCGCGAGGCCGAGACCCTGATCCTGTCGCGGCTGGCGGCCCTGTATCCCGACGTGCCCGCCGTGGCCGAGGAACAGTCGGAGGCCCAGGGTCGCCCCGAGGTCGCGGCCGACCGCTATTGGCTGATCGACCCTCTGGACGGCACCAAGGGCTTCGTGGCGGGCAAGGAGAGCTTCACTGTCAACATCGCCCTGATCGACGCGGGGCGTCCCGTGGCGGGCGTGGTCACGGCCCCGGCGAACGAGACGACCTGGCGCACCGCGCCCGGCGGCGGGGCCGAGATGCGCCGCTATGGCGAGACGGGCCCGGAAGGCTGGCGCGCGATCAAGGTTCGCAATCGCCCGGACGACGGCATCGCCCTTCTCAGCCACAGCGTCACCGACGAGGAGGCCGCCCGCCTCGCCGCCCGCCACGGCTGCACCCGGTGGCAGGGCACGGACTCCTCGCTGAAGTTCTGCCTGATCGCCGAGGGCCGCTTCGACGCCTATCCGCGCACCGGGCCGACGTCCGAGTGGGACACGGCGGCCGGGCAGGCGGTGCTGGAGGCGGCCGGGGGACGGGTGCTGGCCGAGGACGGTCGGCCGCTGGCCTATGGCAAGCCGGGCTTCCTCAACGGGCCGTTCGTGGCGATGGGGGGATAGACGAAAAAGGGGGTCGGGCGTCGCCGCCCAACCCGCTTTCCCTTGGAGTCTCCGTCCGGCCTCAGACGAAGTTGGTGAAGTCCAGGTTGGCGAGCGTGCCGCCAGTGACGAAGATCGCCTCCGTTGATGTGCCTCCGCCGCCGCCGGTGTTCTCGAAGAACACCCAGGCGCCTGTACCGTTTTCCAGCGCCACCACCACGACCGAGACCGAGCCGTTCAGACTGAACGTGCCGTTCGCGGCGGTCAGTGCCGCGTTGAAGTCGACGGCGGTCGTCTCGGCATAGTTCACGGCCGTCAGCGGGGTCGTGATGTAGCCCAGGTCGAACACGTCGCCGGCCTGGAAGTCCTGGTAGATGTCGGCCGCGGCCGCCGTGATGCCCGTATCGCCGTTGGCGATGATGAACACGTCGTTGCCGGCCCCGCCCGAGAGGGTGTCGGCACCCACGCCGCCGGTGATGGTGTCGGCACCGTCGCCGCCCGAGATGTTGTCGTTGCCCGTGCCGCCCAGGATAGCGTCGTTGCCCGTTCCGCCCGAGATGGCGTCGTTCTCCGATCCGCCGTCAATGGAGTCCGCGCCATCGCCGCCCGAGATGGAATCGGCCCCATCACCGCCGGAGATGGTGTCGTTGCCGGCACCCGAGGAGATGGCGTCGTTGCCGGTACCCGAGACGATGGAGTCGGCCCCACCGCCGGTGGTGATGTTGTCGGCATCGTCGCCGGAGTCGACGGTATTGTTGCCTTCGCCGCCCTGGATGGTGTCGTTGCCGAAGCCCGAGGAGATGACGTCGTTGCCGTCGCCGCCGGAGATGACGTCGTTGCCGGGACCGAACCCGGTCGTGATCGTGTCGTTGCCGGCGTCGCCGTTGATGGTGTTGGCCCCGTCGCCGCCGTTGATCGAGTCATCGCCGCTGCCGCCCGAGACGGTGTCGTTGCCGCTGCCCGCCGAGATGGTGTCGTTGCCGTCACCGCCCAGGATGCTGTCTGCGCCAGAGCCAGCGACGATGCTGTCGGCGCCGGCACCGCCGGTGAAGGTGTTGTCACCGGTGAAGGCGTCGATGGTGTCATTGCCGTCACCGCCGTCAACGCTGTCGCCGGCGCCGCCGCCGGCGTTGATGGAGTCGTTGCCGGCACCACCAAAGATGGTCGTGATCCCGTTCTCGGCCCCGATGGTGTCGTCGCCGGCGCCACCGTCGATGAAGCTGTTGCCCGTGCTGGTACTGATCGAGTCGTTGCCGATACCGCCGTTGACGGTGTTGTTGCCGAGACCCCCGTCGATGGTGTCGTTGCCGTCATCGCCACCGATCAGGTCGTTGCCGTCCTGGCCAAAGATGCTGTCATTGCCGGCCTCGCCGTTGATGACGTCGTTGCCGTCCTGGCCCTGGATCGTGTCGTTGCCGTTGCCGCCCAGGATGACGTCGTTGCCGGCATTCCCTTCCAGGGTGTCGTTGCCCTCGCCGCCGTTGACGGTGTCGTTGCCGTCTTCACCCGCCACGAGGTCGTTGCCGAGGTCACCGAACACCTGATCGTTGCCCAGACCGCCGAAGACCGTGTCATTGCCCTGGCCGCCCAGCAGCGTGTCGTTGCCGGCACCGCCGTTGACGGAGTCGTTGCCAAGGTTGCCCTGAGCGAAGTCGTTACCGCCGTCCGCGTTCAGGCTGTCGTTGCCCTGGCCGCCGAACAGGAAGTCGTCGCCGTTGCCGCCGTTGACCGTGTCGTTGCCCTGACCGCCCTGCAGCAGGCCGTCGTTACCGTCGTCACCCCGGATCAGGTCATTGCCGTTGCCGCCCAAGAGGGTGTCCGCGCCATTCCCGCCGCCGAGCGTGTCGTTGCCGTTGCCGCCGTCGATGACGTCGTCGCCATTTTCGAAGTTAGCGAATGCGGCGTCGCCCAGGATGTCGTCGCCGTCCCCGCCGTTGACCGCATCATTGCCGTCACCACCCCAAAGGGAGTCGGCACCGCCGTCGCCGTAGACAGCATCAGACCCTTGGCCCCCGGCAACTGTGTCGGCACCATCGCCACCGAGGATCAAATCATTACCATCGAGGGCTGAGACTACGTCGTTCCCTTGGCCACCGTGGATCGTATCGTCGCCGTTACCGCCGTTGAGGGCGTCGTCGCCAAGGTCGCCAAGGAGAAGGTCGTTGTCGTTACCGGCGATGATGGAATCGTTGCCCTGGCCACCGATCAGGGTGTCGGACCCGTTGTCGCCAAAGATTGTGTCGGCCCCGATGTTTCCCTGGATGAAGTCGTCGCCGTTCTCTCCGCGTAGCGTGTCGGCACCCTGGCCGCCGAAGATGAAGTCGTTGCCGTTGCCGCCGAACTGGGTGTCGTTACCCGTGTTGCCTTGCAGCAGGTCCGCACCCTCGCCGCCCAGCAGCGAGTCCGCGCCGTTGCCACCGAAGATCTGGTCGTCGCCGTTGTTGCCGGTGATCGTGTCGTCGCCGTCGTTGCCGTACAGCAGGTCGGCGAAGGCATCGCCGTCCAGGGCCTCCGACCCGGGCGCGCCATAGATCAGCACCGTGCTGTCGGCGAACTGGAAGCTGTTCACGCCTGTGATGGCCGCGCGCGTGAAGTCCAGCGACTGGGTGCCCGAAGCCGACGCGTTGGCGATGCGGATCACTTCCGGATCGGCGCCCAGCGCCGGGATCACGGTGATGACGGTGCCGGTCGCGGACCCGTTCGAGAAGAAGATGATGTCTGTACCCGCCGCGTCGCCGACATAGGCGGTCGCCTGGGCTTGGGTGGCAGCGCGGAAGTTCAGGTTCCCGAGTGAGGGCAGCGCCGCCAGCGTCGCCACGGCATAGTTGTTGGATGCAGTGGACCCCAGGCCCGCATTGCCGGCGGCATCGATGACGCCAAGGTTGTCGAGCGTGATGACGTTGCTTGTGTCGGAGATGGCGGCCGTCGGGTTCAGAGTGCCTGTCCAGGTCACCCCGCCGTCAGCCGACGACAACCCGGAAACAAACCCGTTCTCGACGGTCAGGTCACCGGTGGAGAAGCCGGCGACGGCCTCTGTAAACGTGAACGTCACCGTCGAGGTCTGGCCAACGCCCAGCGTCGTCGTGGCGACCACGATCGCCGCCGTCGGCCTCTGCGTATCGACGGAATAGTTCGGCGAGTTCGCCGTTCCAACCCCCGGAATGGCCCCGCCGTCTGTGACGCCGGTGAGATCGAGGGTGATGACGTTCGTGGTGTCCTCGATCGATGCGTCCGGCGTGAGGGTTGCCGTCCAGGTGATCCCTCCGTCTCCGGTGCTCAGGCCAGAGACTGTGCCATTCGCGACGGTCAGGTCGTCGAGCGCGAACCCGAGCACAGCCTCGGAGAAGGTGAAGGTGACCGTTGAGGTTTCGCCGACCCTCAGCGCGGTGTCCGAGAGCGTGATGTTGACCGTAGGTGCAGCCATTGTGCCTTACTCCCCCATGCGGCTCCTCAAGCCGCCAGACAGCAACCGCAACGCGCAGCCGCACGGGAATTTCTATTTGCGAGCCCTCCCGGGTAGTCAAGTTTCAGCGGGTGGCTGAAGGCCGAGTTCGCGGGTTCGTCTTCTCGAAAAGCAGTGGTCGTCGTGTTCCGGCGTCACTGTGACGCATGCGCCTGGTCCTGAGATCGATCCCGCGTTGCGTGGTCCACAGACGGCCAAACCGAAGCGGTCGTGGGCCGGGCTGACGAGACGGCACCGTTCAGCACTGCATTGCCCGACGGCTGGCGTCCGGCCGCAGTCAGGGGCGTTGCCGGACCGGCGATCCCAGCCCCACCATCAATCCCTTCGCCCGATCCGCCAGCACCGGCACGCCGTGGTCGGTCGCCGCCTCCGCCGCCTCCGACAGGACGAAGGCCGCCTGATCCGGTTCGGTCCCCATCAGGTCGGCGCGTGCGATCATCAGTCGCGCCATGGCGATCTGGTCGACGGCCCAGTCGACCGCTCCAGTCACGCCGACGCGCTCTGCCAGACGGCGGCGGACGCGGGTCTCGATGCGGGTCAGGGCCATCAGGTCGCCGTTGGCCGCGGCCGTGGCGATCTCGCGCTGGATCAGCAGGTCCAGGGCCAGCGCCCCCAGTACCGTTCCGTGACCGCCGGTCAGGCCTTCCGCCTGCATCAGGGCCTCGATGGGCGTCGCGGGATCGACGGCGCGGGCGACCTGGACGGCGGCCCAGTCCATCGGACTGTGCTCGGGGAAGAACTGATCCGCCGCCGCGTCGAACAGGGCGTGGCCGGTCGCGGTGGCCGCCGCGTCGCCCGCCATGGCCGCCAGGGCCGACAGACCCGCGCCGCACAGGGCCAGGGCGCGCGCGCGGGTCAGGGGCCGGGTGTCCGGGTCGCAGGCCGCGACCAGGGCCTGAAGATCGCGTCCGGCCTGGTCCAGCAGCCGGGCGTCGCGCTGCAGGATGCCGCCCTCCAGCGCCAGGGCCGCGCCGTCCAGACGCAGGTCGTCCGCCTCGGTCGGGCTGTGCTTGACCAGGGCGTGCAGGGCCGCGTCCATCAGGGCGGCGGCGTCCAGCCGGTCGGTGGTCTGGCCGCTCAGTCGGGCCTGACGCGTGCGGATGCGGGCGTGGACCGAGGCGCTGAGCGCCAGGGTGGCCAGCCGCCTGGGCTCGGTCTCGCGGGCGGCATGGGTCGCCTCGTCCAGGGCCGAGCGGTCGCCGTACAGGTCGAAGGCGGTCAGCCAGGCCAGGGAGGCGGCCAGCCCGGCGCGGGCGGCGTCCTCCGGGTGGGTCGCGGACTTCAGGGCGTCGGCGGCGGTGGCCAGGGCCTTGTCCAGACTGGGGCGCATGCCGGTGCGTCGCGCATGCTCTCGCCACAGGGCCGAGGCGCGGGTCCAGGTGCGCGACGGCGTCCGGCACGACACGCGGCCGCCGTCGGTGGTCAGGGCCCGGGCCTCGACCGCCAGCAGGTCGGCCCCGATCAGCTCCAGCCAGCCCAGGTCGTCGCTGTCGCGCGCCTCGCCGAACAGCTTTCTCAGGTCTTTGCCAAACTCGAACATCGTCCCGTCAAACGCTCCGCGTCCCGCATCGGGACCGTGTCACTGTCTCGGATCACAGTCTAGCAAGCCTGACGCCGCTGCCGGGTTCCCCGGGGTTGAACGCCGCTGCCGGGACACCCATCTGGTCCTGACCGCAACAGAAGGTGTTTCCTATGACGTCCTCGCTCTTCGACCCCATCGACCTCGGCGCGCTCAAGCTGAAGAACCGGATCGCGATGGCGCCGCTGACCCGCAGCCGGGCGGTCGAGGGCGAGGTGCCCAACCCGCTGGCGGCGGAATACTATGCCCAGCGGGCGTCGGTGGGACTGATCGTATCGGAGGCGACCCAGATCAGCCGCTCGGCCCAGGGCTATCCCAACACGCCGGGCATCTTCACCGAGGCACAGGTTCAGGGCTGGAAGGCCGTGACCGACGCCGTCCACGCCAGGGGCGGCCTGATCGTCGCCCAGCTGTGGCACGTCGGCCGCGTCTCGCTGTCGGACTATCAGCCCGATGGTCTGCCGGGCTTCGCGCCCTCGGCCGTCGCCGCCGAAGGCCAGACGATGAAGCCCGACTTCACCATGGCCCCGTTCCAGACGCCGCGCGCCCTGACGATTCCCCAGATCGAGGCCATCATCGCCGACTATGTCCACGCCGCCGAGATGGCCAGGAAGGCCGGCTTCGACGGGGTCGAGATCCATGCCGCCAACGGCTATCTGATCGACCAATTCCTGAAGGACGGCTCCAACAAGCGCGATGACCGCTACGGCGGTTCTGTCGAGAACCGGCTGCGCTTCATGCTGGAGGTCGTCTCGGCCGTCGTCGCCGTCTGGGGTGCCGACCGCGTCGGCATCCGCCTGTCGCCGTCGAACGGGGCCAACAGCACGATGGACAGCGACCCCGCCGCGGTCTTCGTGCCGGCCGCCGCCGCGCTGAAGCCCTTCGGCCTGGCCTTCCTGCACCTGATCGAGGGCGAGCCCGGCACGCCCATGTCGATCAAGGGCGACGCCCCGCAACTGGCCTCGGACATTCGCGACGCCTTCGGCGGTCCGGTCATGCTGAACGGCGGCCTGAGCCGCGCGACGGCGGAAAAGGCCATGACCGAGGGTCGCGCCGACCTGGTCAGCGTCGGGGTGCCGGTGCTGTCCAACCCCGATCTGGTCGAGCGGTGGAAGACCAACGCCCCCCTGAACGCACCGGACAAGGCCACCTTCTACGGCGGCGGCGCCAAGGGCTACACCGACTATCCGTTTCTCGAGACGGTTCAGGCGTAGGGTCTCTTTAGTTTAGGTAAGATCGGCTCAACCCACTCCGTCATCCTCGGATCAAGTCCGAGGATGACGGAGTGGATCTAGCCAAGAAAAACGCGCCCTAGGGCATGCGCTTGCTATCCGATCAGACAATACAAGCTGCTGAAGCGATCCATATTATCCGGTTTGGATAATATGGATCGCCGCGCTACGACCCAAACCGCGCGTTCTCGGGCACATCGGCGATCTCGCAGAAGCGCCAGGTGTCCTGTTCGACGCTGCTGTCGATCTCCAGACGGGCGGTGCGGCGCAGGGTGCCGGTCTCGACCATCTCGTAGTCGACGACATAGGACCCGGCGTCGCCGCCCAGTTCGGTGCGGCAGCTCTGTTCCTCGCGCCAGCTGTTGGGCCCGGTCTGCAGGAACTGGCCGGGCGCGCAGCCGCCGAAGTCGATGGTGAAGGTGGTGGGCGTCATGAACGCCAGGTCGCCTTCGCCGGGCCAGACCTGGTCGCAATCCTTGTCGCCCCGAACGTAGTAGCCCAGCGCCACCGGGATCGGCGCGGGCTCGGTCTCGCCCTCGGCCAGGGTAACGGCGGGCGTGGCAGCATCTTCGGGTTCAGCCTCGTCGGCGAAGGCGCCGAGCAGGTCTTCCAGCGTCCGATCCAGATCGCGGGTCTGCGTCGGCCGGGGGGCCTGGACGGAAGGCGCCGGAGGCGCGGCGGGCGGCAGTCCCAGGGTCGTTTCCGAGGGCCCGCCGTTCAGCGACTGGGTGGCGGCGCGGGCGCGGGCCTGGGCGGGCGTCTCCTGCGCCGAGGCCCCCGCCGTCAGCAGCAGGGCCGCCGCCGAGGCCGTGAGAACGAGCAGGGTCCGGTGAGATCGGTCGGTCATGCGTTCGGTTCCACCATGGCTTGGCGACAGAACGATGGCGGACGGCGAAGGTTCGCGGGCCGACCCGACTCTTGGGTTCAGCCCCGCTCGCGCGTCTTGGTGAAGGCGACCTTGGGGAAACGTTCCATCACATAGCCGGTCTCCCAGCTGGACTTGGCCAGGAAGACCGGGGCCTGGTCGAGGTCGCGCGCCATCTGGCCGCGATACTTCGACATGAAGTCCTCGACGTCGGCCTTGTCGCCCCCCTCTACCGGCATGATCCAGCGCGCCTCGGCATAGGGGCTGGGTTCGAAGATGACCTCCAGCCCGTATTCCTCGCCCAGCCGGTCGGCCATGACCTCGAACTGCAGCTGGCCCACCGCGCCGACGATGAAGTCCGCGCCGATCTCGGGGCGGAACAGCTGGGTCACGCCCTCCTCGGCCAGGCCGTCCAGCGCCTTCTTCAGATGCTTGGCCTTCAGCGGATCCTTGACCCGCACGCGCTGCAGGATCTCCGGCGCAAAGTTGGGCAGGCCGGCGAAGCGGATCAGGCCGCTCTCCGACAGACTGTCGCCGACGCGCAGCACGCCGTGGTTCGGAATGCCGATGACGTCGCCGGCATAGGCGTCTTCGGCCAGTTCGCGATCGGAGGCGAAGAACATGATGGGCGCGTTCACCGACAGGGATTTGCCGGTGTTCTGGACCTTCAGCTTCATGCCGCGCCTGAACGATCCGCTGGCCATGCGGAACATGGCGATGCGGTCGCGGTGGTTGGGGTCCATATTGGCCTGGACCTTGAAGACGAAGCCGGTGACCTCGGGGGAGGCGGGATCGACGAGGGTCGAGGGTCGAGGGTCGAGGGTCGAAAGGTCTTCCTTGCCCCCGCCGCTTGCTTTCTCACCCCTCGACCCTCGACCCTCGACCCTAAGAGCCGGAAGGCTCTTCGGCGCGGGGGCCCAGTCGCCGATCGCGGCCAGCAGTTGGTCGATGCCGAAGTGGCGCAGCGCCGATCCCCACAGCACCGGCGTCAGATGCCCCTCCAGGAAGGACTGGCGGTCGAACGCCGGATAGCCGCCCTCGACCAGTTCCAGCGCCTCGGTCAGGGCCTGCTGCTCGCCCGCCTCGAAATACTGACCGGCATCCGCCAGGGGCAGGGCGTCGGGATGGCCGGCGTCCTCGGCCGCGCCGGGAACCTTCCTCGCATAGGGCTGGAACCGGCCGGTGCCGAGTTCGACCATGCCGCGCAGGCGGTTGCCGCTCTCGGCCGGCCACCAGATCGGGGCGGGGTCCAGTTGCAGGCGGCTGGCGATGTCGTCCAGCAGCGTCATCGGGTCCTGGGCCTCGCGGTCCAGCTTGTTGATGAAGGTGATGATCGGGATGTCGCGCAGGCGGCACACCTCGAACAGCTTCAGCGTCTGGGGTTCGATGCCCTTGGCGGCGTCCAGCACCATGATGGCGCAGTCGGCGGCCGTCAGGGTGCGATAGGTGTCTTCGGAAAAGTCCTCGTGCCCCGGGGTGTCGAGCAGGTTGAACATCTTGCCGTCGTGCTCGAACGTCATGACCGAGGCAGAGACGGAGATGCCGCGCTCCTTCTCGATCTTCATCCAGTCCGAGCGCGTGCGCCGGTTCTCGCCCCGCGCCCGCACCGCCCCGGCCGCGCGGATGGCCCCGCCGGACAGCAGGATGTGCTCGGTCAGGGTGGTCTTGCCCGCATCGGGGTGGGCGATGATGGCGAAGGTCCTGCGACGCAGGGCCTCCTCGGCGAGGGTCAGTTTCGACATGGTCTTTCCGGTGGGCGCGCGGACCTAGCGCGAGGGGGCCGGAAAGTCACGCGCCGGGGGCACGGGATCCACTATCGACGGTTCGTCGATAAAGCGGCGAAAACCCCTCGCCAAGCGGGGTCTTTGGAGTCACACTGGCCCGGTGAGACGTTCCGGACACGCGCCGGACGCCGCAGGGAAAAAGGAAACGACCATGGCTTCGCTGCATCCGGCGGACCGCGTTTCGAGCGTCAGGCCCCTTGTCGATCGTGGGGACCGGGCCGCGCCGAAGGGCGAGATCCACCCCTCCATCTGCGTCTTCACCGGCTTCGGCTTCATCGCCGCCGTCGGTGTGGCGGTGCACCTGATCTTTCGGGTGATCTTCTAGGCGGCTGTCCGGCCACCAAAGACTCAGGCCGCCATGCGACCCCAGACGGCGCGGTCGGCGCTGACGGCGTCCAGCAGGCCCTTTTTGGCGCGCGTCATCAGCTGGCGCAGGACGGTGACCGGCAGGGCGCAGAACTGGGGCTCGACCAGAGCCGGGTCGCAGTCGGTCTCGGGGGCGGCGAACAGGGCGGCGTTCACGTCCGGGCTGCGGTCGTGGATCAGCCAGGCCAGGCGACGGGCGCGGACCGGGTCGTTCCGGTGCAGCATCGGGTCCTCGGCGAACAACTCGCAGCCCAGTTCCATCAGATAGTCGAAACCCAGCTTCTCGAACCGGCGCGCGTCGGCGGCCGTGACCGGGCAGGCCTCGTCCAGATCGAACACGACGTCGTTCATGAGAAACAGCATGCGGGGCACTCGCCTGACGCCGACGCTTCTCGCCGACACCGCTGACCCTAGGCCGAGGTGGTTTTCGGTTCCGTTCCCGAACGTCCTTAAGGATTTGCGACCGATCCGCCGCCCTCGCCCTCGACCTTCTCCGTGATGAAGTGTCGCCCCTGCCGGTCCTCGACTTCGACCACCCAGATGTCGGGGTCGTAGCCGCGCTGGCGGTCGATATAGGTGTCCAGTTCGCTCTCGGTGCCGGTGACGGGCTGGATCCAGAGCCGGTCGCCGTCCTGTCCGAAGGCCTCGGTGAACAGCCGCGCCTCGCGCGTGGAGGTGTCATAGGCCTTGACGATCACCGTCCCGGCCCGGCCATCGCCCCGGCGCACGACGGTGGCGTTGGCCCCGGCGATCTCGGCGCGGCGGATCAGGGCGGAGACCCAGAGGTCTGAGTTCAGAAGCAAATCGCTAACCCTGATCGGAAACGGGACCGGAACGTCGTGGCGCTAGGGTCGGGGCATGAGGATAGGCCTATTTCCCCGTTTCGCCAGCACGCTCGCCCTTGTGGCGGGGGTGGCGCTGTCGCCGGCCGTGGCGACGGCCGAGGGCACCGGCACCTACTATGACCGCGCCTTCGTTCTGGCGGCTGACCGGAAATGCCGCCTGTTCGCCGCGCCCGTCGCCGGGGCCCTGTCGGCCGCGACGCTTCAGGCCCACGGCGCGGCTCTGAGGGCTGGCACCGCCGAGACCGCCCTGCGAGAGACGGCGGCGCGAGCCCGCGCCCGCGCCGCGTCCGTGTCCTGCGCCAACCCGGAGCTGGGGGTGGTCCGTGACCGCGTCGCCCATGCCTTCGACGGTTGGGCGCGCACCCCGCGCATGACCTTCCCCGGCAGTCGCGCCGCCTGGGCCGCCGACCGGATGGGAAGCGATGAGCCGGGCTGGCGGTTGATGCAGGCCTCGGTCACCGGGGCCTCGCCGGTCACCTTCGGTCTCGCCGCCGATCCGGAGGGCGTTCAGGCTCTGTCGGCGGTGGTGTCCTTCGTTGGACAACCCCGTCCCTATGCGGCGCGCATCGTCATGCGCGATCCGGCCCTGTCGCCGCGTCCCTGGCTGACGGCGGCGGGGATCGGTGTCTTGCCGCCCGAAAGCCAGCGTCGGACGGTCTGGTCGGCCGGCACCGACATGGCCGCCCCGACGCTGCTCACCGAGGGACGCCGTCAAGGCGAGGCCTGGCGGTTTCCCGACGCGGGGGCCGAGCGGCTGGCCGCGCTGGACCCGCGCGAGCCCTTCCTGATCCAGTTCCTGTTCCGCGACGGCAGCATCGCCACCGCCCGGTTCGAGGCCGGGGATTTCGCGGCGGCGCGCGCCTTCGTTGCCCTGGGGACGATCTAGCGCATCGTCGGAATGACGAAGCTGCTGTCGGCGTGTTCCAGGTCGGAGTCAGGCCAGCGGGCGGTGACGGTCTTGGCCTTGGTCCAGAACTTCACGCCCTCCATGCCGTGCTGGTTGGTGTCGCCGAAGGCCGAGCGCTTCCAACCGCCGAAGGTGTGATAGGCGACCGGCACCGGGATCGGCACATTGATCCCCACCATGCCGACATTGACCCGGGCGGCGAAGTCCCGCGCCGCGCGGCCGTTCTGGGTGAAGATGGCGACGCCGTTGCCGTACTGGTGCTTGGACGGCAGGCTCAGCGCCTCCTCGAAGCTGGCCGCGCGAACGATCTGCAGCACCGGGCCGAAGATCTCCTCCTTGTAGGACTCCATCTCGGGCGTGACGTGGTCGAACAGCGACGGGCCGATGAAATAGCCCTTCTCGTGGCCCTGCAGGCTGAAGCCCCGCCCGTCAACGACCAGTTCGGCGCCGTCCTTGACCCCCTGATCGATCCAGCCCTCGACGCGGGCCTTGTGCTGGGCGGTCACGACCGGGCCGTAGTGGGCCCCCGCGTCGGTCGAGACGCCGACCCGCATCGACGGGATCTCCGCCACCATCCGCTCGCGCAGAATGTCAGCTGTTTGCTTGCCGACCGGCACCACGACCGGCAGGGCCATGCAGCGTTCGCCGGCCGAGCCATAGGCCGCGCCCGACAGGTCCTTGATGACCTGGTCCATGTCGGCGTCGGGCAGGACGATGCCGTGGTTCTTGGCGCCCCCCATGGCCTGGACCCGTTTCCCGTGCGCCGCGCCGGTCTGGTAGACGTAGCTGGCGATGTCCGATGACCCGACGAAGCTGACGGCGTGGATCAGCGGGTGGATCAGGATGGCGTCGACCGCCGCCTTGTCACCGTGCACGACGTTGAGGACGCCGGCGGGAGCGCCCGCCTCCATCATCAGCTCGGCCAGACGCACCGGCACCGACGGATCGCGCTCCGAGGGCTTCAGGATGAAGGTGTTACCGGTCGCGATCGCCACGCCGAACATCCACATCGGGATCATTGCGGGGAAGTTGAACGGCGTGATGCCCGACACCACGCCCAGCGGCTGGCGCATCGAGTAGACGTCGATGCCGGGACCCGCGCCCCAGGTGTATTCGCCCTTCAGCGCATGGGGGATGCCGCAGGCGAACTCGATGACCTCCAGGCCGCGCTGGATGTCGCCCCTGGAGTCCGCGACGACCTTGCCGTGCTCGGCGCTCAGCAGCTCGGCCAGCTCGGTCATGTTGGCCTCGACCAGGCGCTTGAACTCGAACATTACCCGCGCGCGGCGCTGGGGGTTGGTCGAGGACCAGCCCTCGAACGCGTTCTGGGCGGCCTGGACCGCGCGATCCATCTCGGCCTCGGTGGCCAGTTGCACGCGGGCCTGGACCTCGCCGGTGTTCGGGTTGAACACGTCGCCGAAACGCCCCGACGATCCGGTGAAGGACGCGCCGTCGATGAAATGGTGGATGTCGCGCATGCGAGCGTTTCCCTGAAAGCGGACTGTTCTTGTTTGGCGGGCGGTTTAGCCGCCGCGCAGCGTCCGCGCCAGCGTCACCGCGTCCCGCCCGCCACCCATTTCACGTCGGCCGCGCCGTTGGCGTTGGCGCGGCGGGCCGCGACGAACAGGTGGTCGGACAGGCGGTTCAGATAGCGCAGGGCCTCGGGCGTCACCGCCACGCCGGTCTCGACCAGCCGGATGGTCTCGCGCTCGGCCCGACGCGCGACCGTGCGCGCCAGGTGCAGATGCGCCGACAGCGACGAGCCGCCCGGCAGGATGAAGCTGTCCAGCGCCTTCAGGCTCTCGTTCATCCAGTCGATTTCGGCCTCCAGCCGCTCGACCTGGGAGGCGACGATGCGCAGGGCCTCCCATTTCGGGGCCGGGTCGTGGGGTGTGGCCAGGTCGGCGCCCAGGTCGAACAGCTCGTTCTGGATGCGGCCCAGCATGGCGTCGATGCGGTCGTTCTGGCCCGAATGCAGGCGGGCCACGCCGATCACGGCGTTGAGTTCATCGACGGTGCCATAGGCCTCGACGCGCGGATCGCTCTTGGACACCCGCACGCCGGACGCCAGGCCGGTGTCGCCCGCATCGCCGGTGCGGGTGTAGATCTTGTTCAGGACGACCACGCGCTCAGCCTCCGCCCTGAGTGGATTTCCACCACATGCCGAGCACCAGCAGAAGGACGGCGACGGCCTGCAGTCCGACCCTCAGCCGCATCAGCTTGTTGGAGTTCGACCGCGCATAGTCGCCGCCCCGGAACAGGGAATAGACGCCGAAGCCCAGGGTGACCGCCACGGCTCCGATGGCGGCCAGGATCAGGATGTCGAACACGGTCATGGGCGACTATCTAGGCCGACGGCGTGAGCGACGCCAGCGACACGCCCTGCGACGTTGACGCCCGGCTAACCCTGCTCTTCGGCGCGATCTAAACCTTTGCCGTTCAGGGTCCTCGGAGCAGGAGCCCCGATTTGACCGACCGCGCTGTCCGCAACCTCGCCAACCTCAGGGTGTCGGCCTCGACCGCGCGGGTGCTGAACCTGCTGCAGGTCTGGCACGAACACGGCGGCTCCGAGGGCTGGAAGTCGGGGCCCATGTTCCAGAATCCGACGCTGAACCGCTCGCTGATCCTCAAGCATCGGCTGCGCCGCGACGAGATCGATCGGTTCCGCGTCCGCCGCCACGTCGCCACCAAGGTGATCCTGCCCATCGATCAGGGCGATCTGCGGGTCGGTGGCCGCTATCTGTTCGTCGACCAGATCGGCTTCGACCGCACCCTGGAGGAGACGTTCGGCATCGGTCCGTCGCACCCGGACCGCAAGCTGCTGGCCCTCATGGACGAGCTGCCGGGGCTCGACCCCTTCCTTCTGCGCGAACAGCTGCGTCGAAACGGCCTGGCCCCCGACGCCTGCTATTTCAACCTGTCGCCGGCGGACCTGGGACGGATGGGCGAGTTCGTGGCCAGCGAGATCCGGCCGTTGGTCGATCTCAGCCTGGGACCCGACACCGATCTGGCGGCCGAGAACCCGGTGGCGCGCCTGACCGCCAAGATCATGTCCTTCACCCCCGGCGAGGACATGAGCGCGCTCGGCGCCACCCTGCAGCTGGAGCCGCAGGAGTATGAGGAGGGCGTCTTCTGCTGGAAGGGCTTCCTCTATTACAAATGGTCGCTGCAGACGATCATCGGCGACGTCGGCGGGGTCATCGAGGGGGTTCGCCGTGTCCGCGCCGCGGGCCGCGTGGACGCCGACCAGCACATCGCTATCGACCGGGCTCGCGAGCAGGTGCGTCGCCGCATCATCCTGACGTGCGAGGCGGCCGCCGACATGCTGCGCGTCTATGACGACGCCTTCACCGGCCTCACCCAGCGCGGCGACCCGTCGGCTTTCCGGGACTTCCTGCGCGACGCCCCGATCCTGTTCGCCCGGCTCGGCGAGCGGCTGGGCGCGGTCCAGCACATCGTCAGCTTCTGGTCCTACCGGATGGCGGCCGGCAAGCCGCGGCTGACGGCCGAAGAACTGATCGATCTGCTGTCGGATTTCGAGACCAGCCTGTCGGGGCGCGAACGGCCCGACGTGGTGGCGCTGGCGGCGTAGAGATCAGCCGAGATCGGTCTCGCTGAGCCCGGCCGCCTTCATCAATGCGCGCTGAAGTCCGAGCTTGAGCGATGCGTTCGCATGGATCGGTACGGACACTCGTGCCGCTGATCCGGCCTTGCCATAGATGTGATGGCTGCCGTTGATACGAAGAAGCATCCAGCCATGACGTTCGAGTAAGCGCGCGAAATGCCGACCCGAGATTGCCTTCATACGGCGATGTCGTATACCCGGCCGCCATCGACCGCATCATCAGGCACGTCCGCGCCCAGCCAGCCGACGATGGCCTCGCGCATGTTGGCCATCAGTTCGTCTAGGGTCTCGGCTTGGGTCGCGCAGCCGGGGAGGGCGGGGGCCTCGGCCCAGAACCCGCCCTCCTCGGCTTCGTGAACGACAATCCGGATGTTCATGCCGCCAGGATAGCGCCCGGCGGCCTGAACGCCAATCAATACCGGTAATGATCCGGCTTGAACGGCCCCTGGGCCGGCACCGAAATATAGTCCGACTGTTCCTTGGACAGGGTGGTCAGCCTGGCCCCCAGCTTGCCGAGGTGCAGCATGGCGACCTTCTCGTCGAGATGCTTGGGCAGGACATAGACCTGGTTCTCGTACTTGGACTTGTTGGTCCAAAGCTCGATCTGGGCCAGCACCTGGTTGGTGAAGGAGGCCGACATCACGAACGAGGGGTGGCCCGTGGCGTTGCCCAGGTTCACCAGGCGGCCTTCCGACAGCAGGATGATCTTCTTGCCGTCCGGGAACTCGATGTGGTGAACCTGGGGCTTGATCTCGTCCCACTTGAAGTTCTTCAGGCCCGCGACCTGAATCTCGGAATCGAAGTGGCCGATGTTGCAGACGATGGCGTTGTTCTTCATCGCCCGCATGTGGTCGACGGTGATGACGTCCTTGTTGCCGGTGGCGGTGACGAAGATGTCGGCCTTGTCCTGGACGTCTTCCAGGGTCTGGACCTCATAGCCTTCCATGGCGGCCTGCAGGGCGCAGATCGGGTCGATCTCGGTCACGACCACGCGGGCGCCGCCCTGGCGCAGCGAGGCGGCCGAGCCCTTGCCCACGTCGCCGTAGCCGCAGACCACCGCGACCTTGCCCGACAGCATGACGTCGGTGCCGCGACGGATGGCGTCGACCAGGCTCTCGCGGCAGCCGTAAAGGTTGTCGAACTTGGACTTGGTGACGCTGTCGTTGACGTTGATGGCGGGGAAGGGCAGGTCGCCGCGCTCGGCCATCTGATACAGGCGGTGCACGCCCGTGGTCGTCTCTTCCGACACGCCGCCGATGGCGTCGCGGATGGCCGAGTAGAAGCCCGGCTTCTCGGCCAGATAGCGCTTCATGACCTTGTAGAGGGCTTCTTCCTCTTCGTTCTGCGGGTCGTTCAGGACCGAGGCGTCCTTCTCGGCCTTGGGCCCGAGCACGCAAAGCAGGGTGGCGTCGCCGCCGTCGTCGAGGATCAGGTTGGGATAGCCGCCGTCCGCCCATTCGAAGATCTTGTGGGCATAGTCCCAGTATTCTTCCAGCGTCTCGCCCTTGGTGGCGAACACTGGCGTGCCGGCGGCGGCGATGGCGGCCGCGGCGTGGTCCTGGGTCGAGAAGATGTTGCACGACGCCCAGCGCACGTCGGCGCCCAGGGCTTCCAGCGTCTGGATCAGGACCGCGGTCTGGATCGTCATGTGCAGCGAACCGGCGATCCGCGCGCCCTTCAGCGGCTTGGCCGTGCCGAACTCGTCGCGCAGCGCCATCAGGCCGGGCATCTCGGTCTCGGCGATGGCGATTTCCTTGTTGCCGAAGCCGGCGAGGGAGATGTCGCGGACGATGTAGTCGGTCGCAGGGTTCGTCATGGGGTGCGGCTCCTTGAGCGCGGGCGTCGGTTGCGCGCGCCTATAGCCTCTGCCCGGGGCGAGGGCAAGAAACGTATAAGGATGTCCTTATATGTCGCGGCGGCTTTCGCGCGCCGACGCCATCAAGCTCGCGGGGCCGGGGCCTGCATGGAGCGGGTGGCCGGGACGCCGATGCTGGGTTCGCGCGCGGCGCCGGCGGTCTCGCCCGGCTTCATGAACTTGACCAGCACCCGCTGTCCGATCAGCAGGGGCGCGTCGCCGGCGGTCACGACCACCTCGACCACCCGCTCGTCCGACCGCTGGGACGGATCGTCCGAGGCCAGTTTGCGCGCACCGAACACGGCGGCGCGGCGCAGGACCGAGCCGACATAGACGGTCGAGGGGTCGCCCTCGGGCGTGATCTCGACGGCCTGACCGGTCGAGACGTTGGGGATGTCGCTCTCGACGATCTCGGCCCGGGCGATGCGCGGCGCGTTGGGCTCCAGATCGAACAGGGTCGAGACGTTCAGGGTCGAGGCGCCCGAACCCGGGTTGGCATAGCGGCGCACGATCCGGCCGTCCGACGGCGCGCGGATGACGGTCAGTTCGACGTTGTAGGCGGCCTGGTCGCGGCGGGCGCGGGCGGTCTGGACCGCCGCCTGCTGGGCCGCCAGACGCGCCTGGGCCGAGGCGATCTGGTCGCGCGCCTGGTCCAGCCGCTGGCCGGCGACGAAGTTGGTGGCGACCAGCCGCTCCAGCCGGTCATACTCACGCTGGGCCGTCCGGATATCGACCTGGATCAGGCGCAACTGGGCCTCGGCGGCGGCGAGGTCGGCCGACGCGGTCTGAAGTGCCAGGCGCGGCTCGTCGTCCTCCTGGCGAGCCAGGATCTGGCCGGCGGTGACGGTGTCGCCCTCCTGGACCAGCACTTCGCGGACGACGCCGCCCCGACGGGCCGCCACCTGGATCAGGCCGCCCTCGATATCGACGCGGCCGTTGGCGATGGCGGCATAGGGGCTCTCGACCTGCTCGGCCGCGGCCTTTTCCGCATCGGCCTTCCTGGCCGCGCCCTGACCCTGCATGAACAGGAAGCCGGCGACGATGACGAGGATCAGCAGCACGCCGATCCAGACCCATTTGTTCTTCAGGAAGCCGGGCATGCGTTCAGTGTCCTAGGAGCGGTCTTAGTGATGAGACGCCAGGGTGGCGTTCGGATTGGGCGTGCGGCGTTGGTCGTCGATGATGATGCCGTCCTCGATCTTGATGACCCGGTCGGCCCATTCTTCCAGGCGCGGATCGTGGGTCACGCAGATGACGGCGGCGCCGTGCTCCGATGCTGCGCGACGCAGCAGGCGGATGACGATCTGGCCGTTTTCGCCGTCCAGCGCCGAGGTCGGTTCGTCGGCGAACAGGATCTGCGGGTCCTTGGCCAGGGCGCGGGCGATGGCCACACGCTGCTTCTCGCCCCCCGACAGGGCCGAGGGCCGCTGATGCAGGCGCGGCTTCAGGCCCACTTCCTCGAGCGCGAGGGTGGCCCGCTTCTTGGCGGCGGCGGGCGTCAGGCCCTGGAACTTCAGCACCGTCTCGACCTGCTGCAGCGCCGTCAGGGCCGGGAACAGGTTGAAGCCCTGGAAGATGAAGCCGCAGTGATCCAGGCGGAACTTGTCGATCTTGCCGCTGGACAGCTTCCACAGGTCGTCGACGTCCAGGGTGTCGACGCGGCCTTCCTCGGGGCGGAGCAGGCCGGACAGGGCGGCGATCAGCGTCGACTTGCCCGAGCCGGACGGTCCCATGACCATGGTCAGGTCGCCGTGGCGGGCGTCGAAGTCGACCTTCTTGAGGACCTCGACATAGGCCTTGCCGGACTTGAACCGCTTGACCAGGCCCTTGGCCTCGATGGCGAAGTCGCCGTGCTTGCCGTGCGATTTGGTCGTCATCATCGCAGCAGGTCCGCCGGCTGGCTGTTCTTGAGGACGCCGAGCGACAGCAGGCCCGAGATCATGGCGATGGAGATCAGCCCGCCTCCGACGGCGATCAGGGCCTGGGGCTGAAGGGCGATCAGGACGCCCTGGGTTCCCGCGAACACCGCCACCAGCCAGGTCAGGCCGATCGCGGCGGCGACCCCGACCACGCCGACCCAGAAGCTCAGCTCGACCACGATGCGCCGCAGACTGGCCATGCCGACGCCCAGTGCCCGCAGCGAGGCGAACTCCTTGATGTTGGCCATGATGGCCCCGCGCAGGGTCTGCCAGGTGATGGCGACGCCGATGATGATGCCGACCACGGTCACCCCGCCCAGGATGATGATCAGGGGGCCCTGTTCGAACATGGCGCTCTGGTTGGCGTCTGCCAGGTCCTGTCGCGTCCAGGCCTTCCACTGGCCGTCGCCCTGCTGGTTCAGTTGTTCGGCCACGACCTCGGCGCGCGTCGGATCGCTCAGCTTGACCATCAGCGGTCCGACGCGCGGACCGGTGTCGGCCTGGCCGACCATGCGCAGGGTGTCGCGCGACATGACGATCGACTGCTGCATCATGTTGGGATAGCCCCTCAGGATCGCCGCGACCGTGACCGTCTGACCGTTGTATAGGGCCTTGTCGCCCAGCTTCACGCCCAGCGACCGCATCGCCGTCTCGTCGATGGCGACGGTGTAGGGCTGTCGGAGCGCCTCCACCAGTTCGGGCGAATAGTCCGTGGGGATGGTCACCGAGCCGGGGCGAGTGTCGATGATCGAGGTCTGCACGAAGTTCTGCTTGGGGGCGCCCGCGCGGGCGCGTTCGGCGACGGATTTGGTCGGGTCGACGTTCCTGACCGACTGGAAGCTGCCGCCCGCCCCGTCCAGAGGCTGGACCTCGACCACCTCGGGATGATTGTAGGCCAGGGGGATGAACCGTCGCGGCACGCCCGCCGGCCCGCCGATCAGCGACTTGGCCCCAGGCTGCATGATGATGATGTCGGCGCTGGACCGCTCGATCGTGGCGGTGAAGCCCTTGCCGATGCCGATGAACACACCGGCCATGCCGAGCACCAGCAGGCCGGACAGGGCCAGCGCCATGACGGCGGCCATATAGCGGCGCCACTCGTAGAGCAGCGTGGAAAGAGCGAGCGACATGGGGTGCGGAGTATCCCTGACTGACGGCGGTATCTGACGCCCTTCAGCCTTCCCACCAAGTTAAATCGGGGTAAGGACGCTTGTCATCGACAGGTCTTGGCGGCACCGCTTGACCCGCTCCGCCCGATCCCCTCCATTCCCGGCCGAACATGGAGTCCCGCCGCATGCGTCTGATCCTTCTGGCCACCACCGCTCTTGCCCTGTCCGCCACGGCCGCCTCGGCCGAAGAGGGGATGTGGACCTTCGACAACTTCCCCATCGCGCGGGCGAACCAGACGCTGGGCACCAGCATCGATCAGGCCTGGCTGGACCGGGTGCGGCTGAGTTCGGTGCGGTTTGGGGGGTGTTCGGCCGGCGTGGTCTCGGACGCCGGACTGGTGCTGACCAACAATCACTGCGTCGCCAGCTGCGTGGCCAATCTGTCGACCCAGGCCGTGAACTATGCCGCCACCGGGTTCACCCCCCGGACCCGCGAGGAGGAGCTTCGTTGTCCGGGCGGCACGGCCGAGATCCTGACCGACATCACCGACGTGACCGACCGCGTCCGGGCGGCGGGCGCCGGGTTGACCGGCCAGGCTTTCACCCGCGCGCGCGACGCCGAGATCGGCCGCATCGAACAGGAACTGTGCGCCGGCGATGACGGCACCACCCCCGCCGACCGTCGCTGTCAGGTGGTCAGCCTGTACCGGGGTGGCCAGTTCAAGCTCTATACCTACAAGCGCTATACCGACGTGCGCCTGGCCTGGGCGCCCGAGGACCGGGCCGCGACCTTCGGCGGCGACCTCGACAATTTCAGCTTCCCGCGCTTCGCCATCGATGCGGCCTTCATCCGCCTGTATGAGAACGGCCGGCCGGTCGCGACGCCGACCCATTTCGTCTGGAACGACGACCAGCCGGTGACCGGCACGCCCGTGTTCGTCTCCGGCAGCCCCGGATCGACCCAGCGCCTGCTGACCCAGGACCAGCTGGCCTCCATCCGCGACGTCGTCCTGCCGATGGACCAGCTGATCGCGTCCGAACTGCGGGGCCGCCTGATCCGCTTCGCCGCCGAGAGCGAGGCGAACGCGTTCATGGCGATGGACCCGATCGTGGGTCTGGAGAACACCTACAAGCGTGGGCTTGGCCGCATGCGCGCCATGACCGATCAGGGCTTCATGGGCCGCCGGGCCGATGCCGAGGCCGACTTCCGCGCCCGCGTCGCCGCCGACGCCGCGATGGCCGAGGCCGCCGCCGACCCCTGGGATGCCTTGGCCGAGGTTCAGCCGGCGGTGCGCGAACTCTATGTGCCCATGGCCCTGCTGGAGGGCGGCACCGGCATCGGCACGACCTCGCCCGGCGGCGGCTCGGTCCTGTTCAACTATGCCCGCACGCTCGTTCGCGCGGCCCAGGAACGCGCCAAGCCCTCGGCCGAGCGCCTGCCGGAATACGGCGACGCCCGTCTGGGGGCGGTCGAGAACGCCCTGATGGCCCCCCGGCCGGTCTATCCGGAGCTGGAGCAGGTGCGGATGGAATGGTGGATGTCCAAGACCCGCGAGTGGCTGACGGTCGACGATCCCCGCGTGCGCACCCTGCTTGGCCGGGAGTCGCCCGAGGCCCTCTCGGCGCGACTGGTCGAAGGCTCGACGCTCGCCGATCCGGCCGTGCGCCGCGCGCTTTGGGACGGCGGGCTTGAGGCCATCCAGGCGTCCGACGACCCTCTGATCCAGTGGATGCTGTCGATCCAGGACGTGACCCGCGGCGTTCGCTCGGATTGGGAGACCCGCGTCCAGGCCCCGACCGAACAGGCGTCCGAACGCCTCGCCGCCGCCCGCTTCGCCGCCTATGGCGACACGGTCTACCCCGACGCCACCGGCACCCTTCGCCTGACCTATGGCCTGATCGAAGGCTCGAACGTCCCGGGTCAGAGGTTCGACGGCTTCACCACCTTCGACGGCCTGTGGGACCGTGCGACCGGCGCGCCGCCCTTCGACGTGGCGCCCAAGCTGCTGGCCGCGCGCGAGGCGATCGACGGCGACACGGTGCTGAACATGACGGTGTCGTCCGACACTATCGGCGGCTCGTCCGGCTCTCCGGTCGTCAATGAGGCGGGCGAGATCGTCGGAGCCAACTTCGACTCCACCGTCCTGACGCAGAGGAACGCCTACGGCTACGACCGCGACGTCAACCGCAGCGTGATCGTCACGACCGGCGCGGTCACCACGGCGCTCCGCGACGTGTACGGAATGGATCGGCTGGTCGCGGAGTTGCGCGCGGACTGAGGCTCGGCCGACAACCGGTCAGGACCGACGGGCGACCTTCGGGAGTTCGTCGGCCGCCGACTTCAGGACCTCGTTGATCCGCGTCTGCCACCCGGCTCCCGTCGCCTTGAAAGCGGCGAGAACCTTGGGCTCGATGCGGATCGATACCTGCACCTTGGGCTCATCGACGCTGGGTCGGCCGCGCCGTGGGCGAAACTGCGAAAAAGCCGCGTCGGAGAACACCGACCGTGCCGGACGGGCGCGGGCGAAATCATCCGCTGTCAACGGGGGCACGTCGTCCTCTGGGTCCAAGCTCATGTCCAATTCTCCCGGTAGAGCTTTCGCTCGTGCTTTTCCGCTCGCCGCAAGCTGATCGGACGGATGCGGTCTTCCCGATAGGTGTGTGCCACGACGAACAGATCGTCTCCGATCGGACCGATAGAAATCCATCGATCCTCTGCATAGGCGAAGCGTCTGTCCTCGAATGTGATCATCAAGTCCGCGTCCATCTCAAAGGCCAGAGCCAGGGACACGCCATGCTTGGCGATGTTGGCCTTGTCCTTGGCGGGATCGAAGTCAGACATGATTTAATGTATCACATTTAGTCTCAAGTCAAGGATTCAGCCGCCCCTGGTGGTCGTCGGCGGCGAAGACGACGTCGCGGTCCGGGCGTTTCACCTTGGAGCCCGGCCGTTTCAGCTCGGTCAGGATGTGGCAGATGACGTTGATGCGGGCGGTCTTCTTGTCGTCGGTGGCCACCACCGTCCACGGGCCTTGCCTGGTATGGCAGTCCGACAGCATGCGGTTCCGCGCGGCGGAATAGCCGTCCCACCGCTTCTGCGCCTCGGCGTCCAGCGACGAGACCTTGAACCGCTTCAGGGGGTCGTCGACGCGCTCGGCCAGGCGTTTGGCCTGTTCGGCCTTGGAGATGTCCAGCCAGATCTTGATCAGCTGGATGCCCGACCCGCGCAGCAGGGTCTCGAAATGCGGCACGTCCTTGAGGAACTGCTCATGCTGCTCGGGGGTACAGAAGCCCATGACCGGCTCGACCCCGGCGCGATTGTACCAGGATCGGTTGAAGATCACCCATTCGCCCGCCGCCGGCAGGTGGGGGACATAACGCTGGAAGTACCACTGGGTGGTCTCGCGCTCGGTCGGCTTGGGCAGGGCGACGACGCGGGTCTGGCGCGGAGAGGCGTATTCGGTGATGCGCTTGATGGCCCCGTCCTTGCCGGCGCTGTCGCGGCCTTCGAAGACGATCAGCACCTTCTGCCCCTGTTCGATCGACCAGTGCTGGGTCTCGACCAGTTCGATCTGCAGCGCCTCCAGCTCGGCCTCGTAGTCGTCCTTCTTGCCCATGATCGCTTCTCCAACCCTTTCCGTCATCCTCCGACCTGATCGGAGGATCGGATGTTCAACAGCTCGTGCGAAGCCGTTAGCGCTTCAGTGGACGCGCGTCCGACCCTCGGATCAAGTCCGAGGGTGACGGAGTGAGGGTTTGGCGATTGTGACCTTCATGCAGGCCGGTCATTGTACGCCCACATGAAACGCGACTTCGCCGATTTCTGGAATCTGTTGTGGGAGGCGTTGCTTGGGGTCTGCGCCGCCTTCGCCTTGCTGAACGTCTTCGCCCCTCCGCAGGACCTGCCGTGGAAGCCGCTGGACCTGAACCGGCCGATCGGCCAGGCCACGGCCGCCAAGGTGTCGGACTTCGCCGTCGCCTTCTCCGCCCCGCGCGAGGAGGTCGAGGCCGTCACCACCGCCTGTATCCAGACCCTGAGGGACGCGGGCGTCGAGGTCCGCCGCGCCGAGGACATCGACGGCGGCGGCTTCTGCCAGGTTCGCAACGCCGTGGTCATCACCGGCGGCGAGATCACGCCGCTGCGGCCCGGCGGCCTGACCATGCAGTGCCCCCTGGCGGTGCGCTACGTCCTGTGGGACCGACAGGTGCTGCGTCCGGCGGCCCAGTCCATCTACGGCTCGGCCCCGGCCTCGGTGAACAACTTCGGCACCTATTCCTGCCGCCGCATCTATGGCTCGACCGATGAGAGCGATCGTCCCAGCGAGCATGCGCGGGCCAATGCCCTGGACGTCGCCTCGGTCACCCTGGCCGACGGGCGGACCGTTTCCGTCGAGGCCGACTGGAGCGGACAGGGGCCGCAAGGGACCGAGGGCTCGGGCTTCCTCAGGGCCCTGCGGAACGGGGCCTGCCGGGTGTTCGCGACGGTGCTGACGCCCGACTACAACGAGGCGCACCGCGACCACCTGCACCTGGATGGGGCGCCGCGCGGCCTCTGCGCCTGATTTCGCTTAACCTCGATCGCCCGACGGGCGAATCGTTCAGGGTTGACCGGGATTGACGGCTGGGAGACAACATTCGCGCAATCCGGATTTCGCGTGGGGTCCAAACCCGCGTCGCTCCTTCTATGAACGAGCCTGTCCAGATGGATTGTCGGGCCCCCTGAAAGGGTGCTCGCCTGGAAGAGCGCGTTTATGGAGACGCAACAATGGCGACCGGTACGGTCAAGTGGTTCAACCCCACGAAAGGCTTCGGCTTCATCCAGCCCGAAAGCGGCGGCGCGGATGTGTTCGTTCACATCACCGCCGTGCAGAAGGCTGGCCTGACGGGCCTCGATGAAAACGCCAAGGTGTCCTACGAGCTGGAATCCCAGCGCGGCAAGACCTCGGCCGTCGACCTCAAGCTGCTCTGATCGACTTCGATCAGGGTCGCTGAAGCGATCAGGCGGGCGCGGTTCCTACGGGGGCCGCGCCCGTTTTCGTTCGGGACGACACCTGCGCCAGGACGATGGCGGCCAGAACGAGCGCCCCGCCCAGGGCCTGGACCGGGGCCAGGACCTCGCCGAACACCAGCCAGCCCAGAACGCCCGCGACGATCGGCTGGATCAGGATGGTCACCGCCGTGATCGAGGCGGGCAGTCGCCCCAGCGCCCAGGCCACGCCGCCCTGGCCCGCCACATGCATCAGCCCCATGCCGGCGCAGGCGGCCCACCCTGCGGCGGTGGCCGGGATCATGTCCTCGCCCAGCATCAGGGCCACGCCGCCCATCAGGGGCAGGCCGGCCAGCGTCGCCCAGAAGGTGACCTTCAGCGCGCCCGCCGTGGTCCGGGCGAACTTCACCATCAGGAAATAGCCCGCGTACCAGACCGACACGAGCAGCGAGAGGGCGTCGCCCAGCGGCGGGTTGGTCCCCTGTCCCCCCGCCTTGCCGGCTGCCATGGCCCAGGCCCCCGCCATGGCGAAACCCAGCGCCAGAAGGAACAGCCGCGCCGGCTTTTCCTTGAAGAACAGCCAGCCGATCAAGGTCACGACCACCGGCGTCAGGTTGCACAGCACCGTGGCGTTGGCGACCGAGGTCATGACGATGCCGTAGTGCCAGAAGCTCAGGTCCAGCGCGAAGAACAGCCCCGCCAGCAGCATCCATTTCGACGGCCGGCCGATGCCCTCACCGCCCGGTCGCGCGACCAGGAGGAACAGCAGCGGCATGGCGAACACGAACCGCCAGAACCCCGCCGCCGCCGGCCCCGTCTCGGTCAGCCTCACCAGGATCGGTGCCAGCCCCAGGATCGACGCCGAGGCCAGCACGACCAGCAGGGGAATCAGGCGGGAGGGGGCGGTGGTCATTCTCCCTCCCCTTTATGGGGAGGGACCGCGAGGCGCCAGTCGAGCGCGGGTGGGGGCGTTCAGAGCGAGCGCACGGACGACACGGCCCCACCCGGGCTTCGCTCCGCTCCGCCGTCCCTCCCCATGAAGGGGAGGGAGAAAGCCATCAGAAGCCCAGCTCCGCCCTCAGCTCCTCCGCCGTCACGCCCGCCTCCCTCAGCGCCATCAGGGTCACCGACCCGTCGCGTTTCGCATAGCGTTTGCCGTCCGGGCCCAGCAGCAGGCGGTGGTGGCGATAGGCCGGCGTGGGCAGGTCCAGCAGGGCCTGGAGCACCCGCTGGATCGAGGTCGTCTCGATCAGGTCCTCGCCCCGGATCACATGGGTCACGCCCTGGGCCGCATCGTCGACGACCGAGGCGATGACGTATCCCGCGCCGATGTCCTTGCGCCCCACGACCATGTCCCCAAGTGTCTCGGGCCGCGCGGTCTTCGCCCCCGGATCGGCCGTCTCTTCGACCCAGGTCAGGGCGTCGAACCCGCCCAGCCGGCCAAGCGCCGCCGCCAGCGACAGCCTCCAGGCGAAGGCCTTGCCTTGAGCCAACAGCGCGGCCTCCTCGTCCGCCGACAGCGGTCCGCCGGTGAAGGCGCGCGCATCGACCGGATCATCGCCGTGCGGCGCCCCGCCCGCCAGGGCCATCAGCTCCTTTCGGGTCCGGAAACAGCGGTACAGCACCCCCATGTCCCGCAGCCGCTCCAGCGCCGCGTCATAGGCTGCGCGTCGCTCGGACTGGCGCACCACCGGCCCGTCCCAGTCCAGCCCCAGCCAGGTCAGGTCCTCGATCAGGGCGATCTCGTACTCGGGCCGGCAGCGGGTGAAGTCGGTATCCTCGATCCGCAGCAGGAAGCGTCCGCGCGCTTCGCGCGCCGCGGTCCAGGCGGTCAGGGCCGAGAAGGCGTGGCCCCGGTGCAGCAGGCCGGTGGGCGAGGGGGCGAAGCGGGTGGTGAAATGCATACCGAACCTTGCCGCTCATCCCCGCGAAAGCGGGGACCCAGTCCTTTGGGAGTCCGAGCATTTCGGATCGCCTTCGTCCGTTGGATCGACCCGCCGAGTTCCGCGAAAGAACTGGGTCCCCGCTTTCGCGGGGATGAGCGGAGAGGTGGAGGCGCCTGTTGCCGGCGTTGGCGGGAATCGGACGCTATCCGCCTCGCCACCCGCGAAAGGGGTGATCGGGCGCGAGACTTCGTCCAGACTGAACATCGCCCGACGCTAGCGCCCCGCCCGGGCCGATCACAAGGACGACGACCATCACGCCAAGAGACCTCGCCGCCGCCCGCCGGGCGCTCGCCGACCGCGATCCGGCCCTGGCCCGCGCCCACGCCCGGACCCCGCCGTTCGAATGGCGGGTGCGCGAGGCGGGGTTCGTCGGCCTGTTCCGCATGATCGTGGAGCAGCAGGTGTCGGTCGCCTCGGCGGCCTCGGTCTGGGCGCGGCTGGAGGCGGGACTGGGCGGGATCACGCCAGAGAACCTGCTGGCTCATGACCACGACAGTCTGCGCGGCATGGGTCTGTCGCGGCAGAAGGCGACCTATGGCCAGGGCATGGCCCGCGCCCAGATCGAGGGCACCATCGACCTGGAGCATCTGTCGACGCTGGACGATGCCGAAGCCATCGAGGCCCTGACCGCGCTGAAGGGTGTCGGGTTGTGGACGGCCGAGGCCTATCTGCTGCTGTGCGAGGGGCGCACCGACGTCTTTCCCGGCGGGGACGTGGCCCTGCAGGAAGCGATCAAGTGGGCGGACGGGGCCGAGGTCCGCCCCGACACCAGGGGGGCCTATGTCCGCGCCGAGATCTGGCGGCCGTATCGCGGCGTCGCCTGCCACCTGTTGTGGGCCTGGTACACCGGGGTGAAGAAGGGCGAGATCGTGCTTGAGGCCGCTCCATGACAGGCCTGGCTGATCCCGCCGTTCTGGCCGCCGAGCTGGCGCGACAGACCGATGTGCTTGGCGCGCTCGATTTCGCGGGCGTCGCCGTCTTCGCCGCCACGGGGGCCCTGGCCGCCGCGCGCGAGAAACACGACCTGGTCACGTTCGGCTTCTTCGCCGCCGTGACCGGCGTTGGGGGCGGCACCCTGCGCGATCTGCTGATCGGAGCGCCGGTCTTCTGGGTCGAGGACTGGCGCTACATCGCCGTCTGCCTGGCGGGAGCCATGACGGTGTGGCTGGTGGGGGCGGGGCCGTGGCGGTTCCGGGCGTTGCTGTGGCTGGATGCCCTGGGCCTCGGTGCCTATGGCGTGCTGGGCGCGGCCAAGGCCGAGGCCTTCGGCGTGGCCCCCCTGATCTGCATCGTCATGGGGGCGCTGACGGCCTGTTTCGGCGGGATCGTGCGCGACCTGCTGGCGGGCCAGCCCTCCATCCTGCTGCGGCGAGAGATCACCGTCTCGGCCGCGCTTCTGGCCGCCACCGTCTTCGTCACCGCCAGGGCCCTGGGCCTCGATCCCTGGCCGGCCGCCCTCATCGCCGCGCCCGCCGGCTTCATCCTGCGCGCCGGGGCCCTGGTCTGGGGGTGGAGCCTGCCGGCCTTTCCGGGCGGC
This sequence comes from Brevundimonas aurifodinae, assembly GCF_040195595.1. NCBI lineage: Bacteria > Pseudomonadati > Pseudomonadota > Alphaproteobacteria > Caulobacterales > Caulobacteraceae > Brevundimonas > Brevundimonas aurifodinae. The sequence goes on along the minus strand of NZ_JBEGDD010000004.1, from coordinate 173,840 downwards.
CTGGTCCGGCGGTAGGCCTGAGGGGTTCGGTGCAGGCCGGAGGCGTGAGCCAAGAGGTTCATCACAACGAGCACAACGAAGGCACTAAGGGCACGACGTGTCCGAGCTGGTGGATCGGTCACCGATTGTTCCCGGCAAGCGCTGCGTCACACGCTGTCGGCGGCGAAGCCGCCCCTGTTTCCCCTATCTGCGAGAGGAACCGGCTATCTCGGACAATCGCTCGGTCCCGTCGTGTCCTTTGTGGCTTTCCTTCGTCGTGTCCGTTGTGAAGAACCTCGACCGTCCACCAACACGGTCGACTGCCAGTATCCCACGGCTCTCCACAGCCCAGTCTTCACGGAACCGACGCCAAGCCGTCATGGCGGCGGCGACGAATCGAGGTTAGGGTCGATCCACCAGAGAGAAGGAGCGACGTCTTCAGTCCGATTTCCTCGATCCATCCCGGCATGAGCGGGAGGGCCTGATGCAGGTCTCCCACAAGCCGCCGTCCGGCTTTCCGGCCCTCGTGCTGAACGCCGACTTCAGGCCTTTGTCCTACTACCCCCTGTCACTCTGGCCGTGGGAGGAGGCGGTCAAGGCGGTCTATCAGGACCGCGTGGACGTGGTCTCGACCTATGATCGGGTCGTGCGCAGCCCGTCGATGGAGATGCAGATCCCCAGCGTGATCGCGCTGAAGAGCTACGTCGACCAGAACCGCAGCCCCGCCTTCACCCGCTTCAACGTCTTCCTGCGCGACGGCTTCACCTGCCAGTACTGCGGCGACACCGCCGAACTGACCTTCGACCACGTCATCCCGCGCAGCCGCGGCGGACGCACGACGTGGGAGAACATCGTCGCCGCCTGCTCGCCCTGCAATCTCAGGAAGGGCGGCCGCACGCCCCAGCAGGCGCACATGCCGATCCGCCGCGCCCCGCACCGGCCCAACGCCTATCAGCTCCAGGACGCCGGCCGCCGCTTTCCGCCCAACTACCTGCACCAGAGCTGGCTGGACTACCTATACTGGGACATCGAGCTGGAGCCGTAAGGCCAGGCTTCGCCAGGCGTCAGGCGGCGACCCGGGCGTAGAATGCCTTCAGGGTGTCGAACGCCAGCTTGCGGCGGCCGTGCTCGTCGATCACGCCCTTCCGGTTCCAGCCGCGTTGAAACCGGCCGTGCCAGCGCCGGGGAGATCGGAAGTCCTTGAGCAGCCAGGGCGTGACCCCGGCGAAGGCTCCGGACGCCGCGATCGCCTTCAGCGTCTCCTCGTAGAGCCAGGCCTGGTGCTCCTCGGTCCAGCGGCTTTCGCGCGGGCCGCGATGGCCGTGCAGGGCGTCGGCCCCGAATTCGGACATCAGCAAGGGCTTGTCCCAGGTCGTGCCGAAGGTGACCTGATCGATCTCGGCGGGGGTGCGCTGGCCGTGCCAGCCCTCGTACTGGTTCATGGCCACGACATCGAGGTCGCGCCCCAGTTCATCGGCCACCACCAGCCGCGCCTCGCCATCGCGCACCCCGCCGACATCGACGTTCTTGTTCAGAGCGGCGGTGACCAGTCGGGTCGGATCCAGCCGCCGGACGTCGTCGATGATGGTCCTCAGAAAGCCCAGGCGTTCCGGCGTCTGCGGCGTCTCGTTGGCCACCGACCAGAATGCGATCGAGCAGCGGTTGCGGTCCCTGACGATCATCTCCGCCATCATCTGGCGTCCGAGCGCTAGGGTGGCGGGCGCGGCGTAGGCGACGTCCTCCCAATAGACCGGGATCTCGGACCAGACGATCAGGCCCATCTCGTCGGCCAGCCGCAGCGTGGCCTCTCCATGGGGATAGTGGGCCAGGCGGACGAAGTCGCAGCCCAGCGCCTTGACCTCGGTCAGCAGGGCGCGGGCCTCGGCCTCGGTGCGGATGCGGCCGCCGTCTGCGCCCAGCCGCTCCTCATGCATGGCGATGCCCTTGAGGAAGCGAGGCCGGCCGTTCAGCAGGATCTCGCGCCCGCGCGTCTGGAGCGTTCGGAAGCCGACGCGGTCGGACCAGCGGTCGCCGTCGATCTCGGCGGTGATGTCGTAGAGGCGCGGCGCTTCGGGCGACCACAGCCGCAACCGGCGCGGCGGCGATGCGGACAGCCGGACGCGGCCCTCGCGGCTCGCGACACCGTCCAGCCGCAGGCCCAGTTCGGGGACGGCGAGGCGAACCATCGAGCCGGCCGCCCCCGGTCCGTCCAACTCCACGTCGGCGACGATCCGACCGCCCTCCAGCCGGACGAAGGCGTCGCGGACGAAGGTCGCGGGCGTGTCGACCAGCCAGACGGACCGGGTGATGCCGCCGTGGTTCTTCCAGTCGAAATCCAGCGCCGGCAGGGTCTCGGGGCCGGGGCGGCTGTCGGCGCGCACGACCAGGCTGTTCGAGCCGGGACGCAGGCGATCGGTGACCTCGATCTCGAACGGGGTGAAGCCCCCTTCGTGCTCGGCGATCGGTTCGCCGTTCAGCCAGACGCGGCTGCGATAGTTGACGGCCTCGAACACCAGGAACCGGCGGCGGCCGTCGGCGGGCGGTCCGTCGATGTCGCGGCGATAGTAGGCCGGGCCTTCGTAGTGGAAAAGTTCCGGGGACTGTGTGTTCCAGTCGCCGGGGACGGCGATCTCGTCGCTGGTCTCCCACTCGTATTCGACCAGGGGGCCGTCGTCGGTGGTCGGGCGATCCTCCCAGAAGTTCCGGCGCACCCCGGGCTTTCGGCCCGAGACGTCGAACGGGTCGAGGATCAGCTTCCATTGGCCATCCAGCGAACGGCGCGCCCGGTTCGGCAGGCCTCCGATCAGGGTCGGAGCGGGGTTCGCCCCGATGGTCTGGGCGCGGGCCAGGGGCGCGGTCGCGGCGGCCATACCGGTCAGGGCACCGGCCGAGATCAGGCGGCGGCGGTCGATCATCGTCATGGCAGGGTCTCGTTGACGTCCTGGCCCTGAAGGTCGCGCCAGGCCATCGCCAGGAACCGCAGGCCGAAGGCCCCGGCGATGTCGCGCACCACCAGCCGCACGCGGCCGTCGATGGTACGGGCACGGGTCTCCAGAATGGCCCCGGCCAGGTTGGAGTCGGGATGGTCGGCGGCGAACCGATTGGCCAGCAGCCAGTCGAGGGACCGCTCGATGTTGGCGTCGAACTCCTCGCCCACACCATAGTCCCGCAGCCTCAGCCACAGGATGCCGGAAAACGCCGTGGCCGATCCGGTGATGGAGCCCGGCCGCGAACTGCCGTCGACGTTCAGATCATAGGCGAAACCGCCCCAGCGATCCTGATACCGCGCCATCGCCCGGCCGGTCTTGAGCGCCGCCTCCAGGAAGACCGGGTCGCGGCTCAGCGCATAGGCCTCCAGCAGGGCCTCGGCGTTCCAGACGTTGAAGCGCGGATGGACGCGGCCGGTGTCGGGATCGTTGGGCTCGAACGCCATCCACAGGCCATTGTCGTCCTGGCGGTCGACGACGGTGCGGGCGTGGGCCAGGAACCGGTCGCACCACGTCTGCTCACCGGTATGGCGGCACATGTCGCGGGCCAGATATCCCTCGATGTTCGGCCGTGCGACCTGGTTGACAGAGGCCGGGTTGGCGTCGGGATGATGCGGCGAGCGGTCGGTCCAGAGCGCGCCGGTGTCGGGCTCGATGATGTTGTAGAACAGGCCCGGATGGCCCGGTACGGCGGTGTTCTGAAACAGCCAGCGGCCGGAGCGGGCGGCTGTGTCGGCGTATTTCGGATCGCCCGTGGCACGGCTGAGGGCGAACAGGCCGGGCGTGCCGTCGGACACGGTGGTGAAGTTGATCAGTGGGCCCAGCCGGTCGCCATGGGCGGCGTTGACCAGACCCGCCAGGGGATGGGGCGGCTGGAACTCGGTGGAGATCCACCAGTCCCCGGCGTGGCGCGCGGCGGACAGGAACTCGTGCTCGCCGGTGACCCGCCAGGCCTCGATCAGACCCAGCGCCGTCTGGCCGGTGTGCCAGTGCGGTTCGTACTCGACCCATTCGCCGGCGAGAAGGTCGTAGTCGGCGCGGCCCTTGCCGGTCTCGTCGATCAGGACGCGGGCGGCGTGGGTTCCGACGTCGCGGATGGCCGCCTCGATCTCCGCCAGCCGGGTCGGCGTGGCCGCCACAGGGGCGGGCGACATGAGGAGGGCGACGGCGACGATCACGGCCCGGATCACAGATAGGCACCCCTCTGCCAAGGCACGAACTCGGCGTCGCCGATGCCAAGGGCTTCGGAGGCCGAGGGCTGTCCGGACGCCAGCAACAGCAGCCGGTCGAAGATGCGCGCTCCCATCGCGTCCAGGCTCTCGCCGTCGAGTACCGGAGAGGCATCGACGTCGACGTCCTCGGCCATCCAGCCCGCCAGCCGGGCGTTGGACGCGATCTTGAGGCAGGGCGCGGGCTTGGAGCCGAAGACGGAGCCCCGGCCCGTGGTGAAGGCGATCAGATTGGCGCCCGACGCGATCTGGCCGGTGGCCGAACAGGGGTCGTAGCCGGGGCTGTCCATGAAGGTCAGGCCGGGTTTCCTGAGGGGCTGGGCATAGCCGATGACGTCCTCCAGCGGCGCCGAACCGGCCTTGGCGACGGCGCCGAGCGACTTCTCCAGAATGGTCGTCAGGCCGCCCTTCAGATTGCCGGGAGAGGGATTGTTGTTCAGCGCCATGCCGTTCGCCTCGGCGTGATCGCGCCACCAGGCCAGCCGGTCCATCAGGCGCCGGGCCGTGTCCGGATCGGCGCGGCGCAGCAGCAGGTGTTCGGCTCCCCAGATCTCGGGCGTCTCGGACAGCATCGCCGAGCCGCCGTGGGCGATCAGCCGGTCCACCGCCCGACCCAGCGCCGGATTGGCCGTCACGCCCGACCATCCGTCCGAACCGCCGCACTGGAGCCCGACCGCCAGACCCGAGACCGGCGCGGGCTCGCGCCGGGCCTTGGCGGCGACCGCGATCAGGTCACGGACGATCGACTTGCCGGCCTCGATGGCCTTCAGCGTCCCTCCGGCCTCCTGGATCGACAGGGTGCGCAGCGCCGGCCCCGGCGTCAGGCCTTCCCTGGCCAGCCAGTCCGGAATCTGATTGGCCTCGCAGCCCAGGCCGACGATCAGGACGCCCGCGACGTTGGGGTGCCTTGCATAGCCCGCCAGCGTCCGCTGCAGCAGCCGGATGTCGTCGCCGTCCGAGGCCCCGCCGCAGCCTCCGGTGTGGGTATAGGCGACCACGTCGTCGACGCCCTCGGGCAGGGCGTCGACCGGGAAGGCGTCGGCGATGCGGCGCGCGACCGTGGCCGAGCAGTTGACGCTGGTCAGGACGGCGAGGGTGTTGCGGGTGCCCCAGCGGCCGTCCGCGCGCCGATAGCCGGACCAGGTCGCGGGGTGGACGGGGGCGGGCAGGGGCCGGCGATCCATGCCGACCTCCGCAGCGCGGTCGGCCTCGCTCATGGTCAGATTGTGGGTGTGGACCCAGTCGCCCGGCCCGATGTCGGCGGCGGCGACGCCGATGACCTGGCCGTAGCGGCGCACGGGCGCGCCCGGGGCGACGGCCCGGACGGCGACCTTGTGCCCGGCGGCGACGGCGTCGCGCAGCGTCAGACCGTCCACCGAGGCTCCGGCCGCCAGGTCGGTCAGGACCACGGCCACGTCGTCGTCGGGGTGGAGACGGAGCAGGCTCATGCCCGGCCTCCGACGAGCGAGGCTGCGGCGCGGGCCCCGCTCTGGGACAGGCGGACATAGGCGGCGATCACCGGCGCGGTGAAGCGTGGGTCCATAGCCAGCCGCCGCGGAAAGACCGCCTCGAGCGAGAGCAGGGTGGCGGCGCGCTCCAGGGGATCTGGCGTGCGGGCGACCAGCCGCGCCATTTCCACCGCGAACGGATCGTCCACCACATGGGCCGCTCCCGTCTCGTCCAGGCCGTCCTGCCAGCGCATCCAGGCGGCGACGGCCAGCGCCACGGCCTCGATCGGCTGGCCCCGATCCAGCCGGATCGCCGCCCCCGCCAGCAGCCGCTGCGGCAGCTTTTGTGATCCGTCCATGGCGATCTGGTGGGTGCGGTGCTCCAGGGCGGCATTGGCGAAACGCGCCTTGAGCGCCCGGCGATAGGCGGACAGATCCAGTCCTGCGGGCGGGTCCAGGGTCGAGGCCGCTTCATCCCACAACCGCTCGACGAAGGCCGCGAAGACCGGCTCGGCGATGACCTGGTGCACGAACCGAAGCCCGGCCAGCCCGCCCAGATAGGCCATGGCCGAATGCGCCCCGTTCAGCAGCCGCAGCTTGGCGTCCTCATAGGGGCCGACGGCCGAGGTGATCTGGACGCCTAGCGCCTCGAAGTCCGGACGCGGACCGGCGAAGCGGTCCTCGATCACCCACTGGGTGAAGGGCTCGGTCTTGACCATGCCGTGGTCGTCGACGCCGAGCCGCGCCGCGAGCTCGCGACGATCCTCCGGCGTGGTGGCCGGCACGATGCGGTCGATCATGGTCTGGGGGAAGGCGCAGCCGCCCTCGATCCAGTCCGCCAGCGCAGGATCATGGCGCCGGGCGATGGCCAGGACGGCGTCCTTCACGCGCGCCCCGTTGTGGGGGAGGTTGTCGCAGCTGATGACCGTCAAAGGCCCAAGCCCGCGCGCGTGACGTTCGGCCAGCCCCGCCGCCAGGAATCCCGGCGCGGTGCGAGGCGCGACCAGCGAGGCCAGGTCGGAGGCGACTTCCGGATCGCTCTCGATCAGGGTGCCCGAGGCCGGGTCCAGGCGGTAGCCCTTCTCGGTGACCGTCAGGGTGACCAGGTGGGTCTGGGGATCGGCCAGGGCCTCGACCACGGCGGCGGGGTTCTCCGGCGCGACCAGGACCTCGGCGACCGCGCCGACGACGCGCGTCTCCACACGCTCGCCGTCCCTCACGACCAGACTGTAGAGACCCCCTTGGGTGGCGAGCTGATCGCGCACGCCGGGCGAGCGCAGGGACACGCCGCGCACGCCCCAGCGAGGATCGCCGCCGGCCAGGGCCCGGTCGAAGACGTCGGCCTGGTGCGCGCGATGGAAGGCGCCGATGCCCAGGTGGACGACGCCGGTCCTGACGCTTGCGCGGTCGTAGGCGGGCCGGATCACGTCGGCGGGCAGCCCGTCGAGCGTGGTGGCCGACAGCCGCATCAGCCCAGCAGGCCCGGCAGGGTCAGGCTGAGCGCCGGCACGAAGGTGATGGCCATGAGCGCCGCGAACAGAGCCAGGTAGAAGGGCCAGATCGTTCTCACCGCTTGCTCGACCTTGATCTTGCCGACCGCGCAGCCGACGAACAGCACCGATCCCACCGGCGGCGTGACCAGGCCGATGCCGAGGTTCAGCATCAGCATGATGCCGAACTGGACCGGGTCCATGCCCGTGGCCATGGCGACGGGCAGGAAGATCGGGCTGGTGATGACGATCAGGGGCGCCATGTCCATGAAGGTGCCGAGCACCAGCAGGATGATGTTGATCATCAACAGGATCAGGATCGGATTGTCCGTCAGGGTCTGAAGCAGGGTCGCCAGCTGCTCGGGGGCCTCCAGCAGGGCCAGCAGCCAGCCGAAGGCGGCGGCCGAGCCGATGATCAGCATGACCATGGCCGTGGTCTTGACCGCGTTCTGCGCCGCCGTGGTGAAGCCTCGGAAGCCCAGGGTGCGGTAGACGATCAAGGCGATCACCAGGGTGTAGATCACTGCCACGGCCGAGCTTTCGGTCGGGGTGAAGACCCCGCCCAGCACGCCGCCGAAGATGATCACGGCGGTCAGCAGGCCGGGGATGGCGGCGGCGAAGGCGCGGGCGAAGGCGGGCCAGCCGGGGAACTCTCCCTTGGGATAGCCGCGTCGCACCGCGATGAACCAGGCGACGGCCGCCAGCAGGATGCCGGTCACGATGCCGGGCACGACGCCCGCCAGGAACAGGTCCGCCACCGACACCGACACGCCGGCCGCCGCCGCATAGATGATCATGTTGTGCGACGGCGGGATCAGGATGCCCAGGATCGCCGAGGTCGACGTCACGTTGACCGCGTAGTCGGCGTCATAGCCCTTGGATTTCATCATCGGGATCAGGGTCGAACCGAGCGCGGAGACCGAGGCGACGGCCGAGCCGGACACGCCGCCGAACATCATCGAAGCGCCGACGTCGACGACGCCCAGGCCGCCGCGCATCCGGCCCATCGCCGCGTCGGCCACCCTCACCAACCGCTCGGCGATGCCCGCCTGCTGCATCAGGTCGCCGGCGAAGACGAAGAAGGGAATGGCCATCAGGGCGAAGACGTTCACCCCCGTCGCGATCCGCTGGAACGCCACCACAGGCGCGATGTCCATGAAGATGAAGGTCGCCAGCGACGCGAGCCCCAGCGCGAACGCCACCGGCACGCCGAGGATCAGCAACAGGGCCAGAAGCCCCAGCAGAAGGATCAGCTCCACAACGGCTCCACTTTCCGGCCCCGGGCCTCGGTGATCAGGTGTTCGACCGCGAACAGGACACTCAGCCAGCCGGCGATGGGCAGGGGCAGATAGGCGGCGCCCCTCGGCACGCCCAGCGTCGGGATGTCGAAGGCCCAGGTTCGCGCCACCAGCTCGCCGCCCCAGACGCCCATGGCCGCGCCGAAGCCCGCGACGCACAGCAGCGCCACGATCCGGCTGAGCCGACGCAGGCCCTCCGGCATGGCGTCGGTCGCGGCCGTCATGCCCAGGTGGAACTGCTCGCGCACCCCCACGGCGGCCGCCAGCAGCACGAACCACACCATCAGCAGCAGCGCCGCCTGCTCGGCCCAGGCCGGGGCGTCACCCAGCACATAGCGGGCGAAGACCGACCAGCCGATAATCCCGGTCATGACGATCAGACCGAACGCCGCGAAGGCGAGGGTCCCCCGGCTGATCCAGCGCGAGACGAAGGCGAGACCGGCCAGCATCACGCCATGCCCCGGATCTGCTCGACCAGCGTCCGCTGGGCGTCGGAGGTGATGAAGCGGTCCCAGACCGGTCGCATCGCCGCCTCGAAGGCCGCCCGGTCCAGATCCTCCACCACCTCGACACCCGCCGCGAGGGTGGCCTGTCGCGCCGTCTGCTCGCGCGCCTCCCACAGGCCGCGCATGAAGGGCACGCTTTCGGTCGCGGCGGCGCGGATGATCTCGCGGTCGGCGGGGGTCAGCTTGGCCCAGGTCCGTCCCGATGCGACCAGAACCTCGGGGGCCATGACATGCCGCGTCAGGCTGTAGTAGCGGGCGACCTCGAAATGACGGCTGTCCTGATACGAGGGCCAGTTGTTCTCGGCCCCGTCCACGACCCCCTGCACCAGACCCTGGAAAACCTCGCCATAGGACATGGGGATGGGGCTGGCTCCCAGCGCCTGAACCAGGGCGACATAGAGGTCCGAGGTCTGGACCCTCAGCTTCAGTCCCCGCATGTCGGCCGGCGTCCGGATCGGTCCGCGCGTGTTGTAGAAGCTGCGCTCGCCCGAGTCGTAGAAGGCCAGACCGATCAGGCCGTGCCGTTCCAGGGCGTTCAGCACCGTCCGCCCCGGCGCGCCGTCCAGCGATCGGCGCATATGATCGGTGGACTGGAACAGGAACGGCAGCGACGGCACCAGCGTCAGCGGCTCGATCGGATTCAGCGGCGCCAGATTGACCCGGTTGATGTCCAGCCCGCCGAAGACGGTGATCTCCAGCGTGTCCTTTTCTTCGCCCAGCTGGCCGCCGGCGTAGTTGCGAAGCCTCAGCCGCCCGTTCGTCCGTTCGGAGATCAGCTGTCCGAAATGATCGACCGCCGCGACGGTGGGATATCCCGACGGATGGGTGTCTGCGCCCCTCAGCGGCCGCTCGCCGATCTCCTGCACGCAGGCGGCGGCGGGGGCGGCGAGGGCGGCGGCGATCAGGGCGCGTCGGGTCTGCGTCACAGCCTGTAGGCCGCCTTGACCAGGTCGTATGTGAGTGCGCGCGCCAACTCGTGAGCCTCGTCTTCCTCGATGCGGTGCTCCACGACTAGCCGGGCTAGGAAACCGGTGTCAATGCGCCGGGCCACGTCGTGCCGGGCCGGGATCGACAGGAAGGCCCGCGTGTCGTCGTTGAAGCCGACGGTGTTGTAGAAGCCGGCCGTCTCGGTCACCTGTTCGCGAAAACGGCGCATGCCCTCGGGGCTGTCGTGGAACCACCAGGGCGGACCGAGCCGCAGCGCCGGATAGTGGCCCGCCAGTGGGGCGAGCTCTCGTGAATAGGCCGTCTCGTCCAGGGTGAAGAGGATGATCGTCAGCCCGGGCTCTGACCCCACGGCGTCCAGCAACGGCTTCAACGCCGAAACGTAGTCGGTGCGGGTCGGGATGTCGGCGCCCTTGTCCCGTCCGAACCGCGTGAACACCGTGCCGTTGTGGTTCCGGAAGCTGCCGGGATGGATCTGCATCACCAGCCCGTCGTCCAGGCTCATGCGCGCCATCTCGGTCAGCATCTGCCCCCGGAACAGCTCGGCGTCGGTGGCGGAGACGGGGCCGGTCGCGACGCGCTCGTACAAGGCGGCGGCCTGGTCCTGCGGCAGGTCGGCGGTGAAGGCGGTCGGATGGCCGTGGTCGGTCGACGTCGCGCCGTGCGCGGCGAAGACCGCCCGGCGTGTGCGGTGCGCCGCCAGATAGCCTTGCCAACTGCCGACATCCTCGCCGGTCAGGGCGCCGAAACGGACGAGGTTGTCGTGAAAGCCCTCGAAGTCCGGGTCCATCACCGGGTCGGGCCGATAGGCGGTGACGACCTTGCCCGACCAGCCGCTGTCGCGGATCGTCCGGTGGTGCGCCAGGTCGTCGAGTGGCCCCTCGGTCGTGGCGATGACCTCGATGCCATAGCGTTCGAACAGGGCACGCGGGCGAAACGCCTCGGTCTTCAGGGCCGCGTCGATGACGTCGTAGTAGTGGTCCGCCGTCTCGGCCGACAGACGCACGTCCAGGCCGAACACCTCGGCATAGACCCAGTCGTGCCACATCCGCGACGGCGTTCCCCGGAACAGGTGATACCGCTCGGCGAAGCGTCGCCAGATCGCGCGGGGGTCCGTCTCGACCGGCCCGCCATCGGCTCTCGGGACGCCGAGGTCCTCCAGGGCCACGCCCTGGCTGTAGAGCATGCGAAAGACGTAGTGGTCCGGCGTGATCAGCAACTCCGCCGGGTTCTTCCAGTTCTGGTTCAGGGCGAACCAGGACGGATCGGTGTGGCCGTGCGGACTGACGATCGGCAGGTCCTTGATCTCGGCGTGCAACCGCCGGGCGACGGCGCGGGTGTCGGGGTCGGCCGGGAACAGGCGGTCGGGGTGCAGGCGCAGAGGATGGGTCATCAGTGGGTCGTCGCGGCGTAGCGTTCGCGCTGTTGGGCGATCCGGGCGCGGGCCTCCTCCATCGCCTCGGTCTCGGTGGCTTCCAGCAGGGACTCGATCACCCGGGTCAGGTGATCGCGCATGGCCGCACGGGCGGCGGCGGGGTCGCGCATGTTCAGGGCCTCGACGATGGCGGCGTGCTCGTTGATGCGCGGCTTGACCCCCGCAGCCCGGACCTTCTGGGACAGGAACTGGTGCTGGGGCGAACGGCTGCGCGCGTCCCACAGGCCGCGAACGGCCTGGATCATCGCGCTGTTCTGGGTCGCCTCGACGATCACCATGTGAAAGCGCCGGTCGGCGTCCTCGCTCATGACCACGTCGCGGGCGTTCTCGTCCTCCATCTCGTCGACCAGGGCGCGGAGCTGGGCGATGGTGTCGGGCGTCATGCGCAGGGCCGCCATGGCGCAGGCCTCGCCCTCGACCGCGCGACGCGCTTCCAGCAGTTCGAACGGCCCGATGTCGGTCTCGCCGGCCTTGCCGCCCGTCGGCCGTTTGGCCCGGACATAGACGCCGGAGCCCATCTTGACCTCGACCAGGCCGTCCAGCTCCAGCGCGATCACGGCCTCGCGCACGGTCGGGCGTGAGACACCGAAGGTCTGGGCCAGATCGCGTTCGGACGGCAGGCGCTCGCCCACCCTGGGCTCGCCGGCCGCGATCCGCGCGGCCAGCGCCTCGGCGACCTGCTCGTAAAGCCTCTTGGTTTCGGACTTGGCGGACATGACCACTCTTCTATCTGGCCTGACCAATCTGGACAATCCAAAATCGGCCGCCTAGGGTGTCATGTGTTCTAGCACAGGATTGTCGCATGCCCGCCGCCGATGGAGACGCCCGCACCGTGAGGGCCGACGGGTCTGGTCTGGTCGGGGTCGCCTCGCCTCTGCTCATCACCGCCGCGCGGGTCATCGTAACCTGCCCCGGGCGCAACTTCGTCACCCTCAAGATCGAGACCGATCAGGGCGTCTATGGCATCGGCGACGCGACCCTGAACGGGCGCGAGATGGCGGTTGTCGCCTATCTGAACGACCACGTCTGTCCGCTGCTGATCGGGCGCGACGCCAGGCGCATCGAGGACACCTGGCAGCTGCTCTATCGCGGCTCCTACTGGCGGCGCGGCCCGGTGACCATGCGGGCCATCGCGGCGGTCGACGTCGCCCTGTGGGACATCAAGGGCAAGGCGCTGGGCGCGCCCCTGCACGAGCTTCTGGGCGGCCGGTCGCGCGACCGGGTGATGGTCTACGGCCATGCCAACGGCGCCGACATCGAAGAGACGGTCGACGCCGTCGGTCGCTACATCGACCTGGGCTATCAGGCCATCCGCGCCCAGACCGGCGTGCCCGGCCTGACCAACGCCTATGGGGTGGGCCGTGGCGAGATGCACTACGAGCCCGCCGACGCCTCCCTGCCGACCGAGACCGTGTGGGACACGCGCCGCTACCTGACCCATGTGCCCAAGCTGTTCCAGCGGCTGCGCGACACCTATGGGCCCGAGCCGCGTCTGCTGCACGACGGCCATCACCGCATGACGCCGCAGGAGGCCGCGCGTCTGGGCAAGTCGTTGGAGCCCTACGACCTGTTCTGGCTGGAGGACGCCACCCCGGCCGAGAACCAGGAGGCCTTCCGTCTGGTCCGCCAGCACACGACGACGCCTCTGGCGGTCGGCGAGGTGTTCAATACGATCTGGGACTGCAAGGACCTGATCCAGGAACAGCTGATCGACTATATCCGCACGACCATCGTCGGGGCGGGCGGCCTGACCCATCTGCGCCGGATCGCCGATTTCGCGGCCGTATGGGGGGTGCGGACGGGCTGCCACGGTGCCACCGACCTGTCGCCGGTGACCCTGGGCGCGGCCGTTCACTTCGACGCCTGGGTCCCCAACTTCGGCATCCAGGAATACATGCGCCACACCGAGGCGACCGACGCCGTCTTCCCCCACGACTACCGCTTCGGGGCCGGCTTCCTGATCCCCGGCGACCGGCCAGGCCATGGGGTCGATATCGACGAGGCTTTGGCCGCTCGATACCCCTACGATCCGCGCCAGCTGCCCATCGCGCGCCTGACCGACGGCACCCTGTGGAACTGGTAGGGTGATCCGCCCCCAGCGGAACGCCTTTCGCGACGTCATTGATTTGAGCGGCATCTGGCGCATCCGCTTCGATCTGAACGACGAGGGCGAGGCGGGGGACTGGGGCGCTGGATCGGACCCCGCTGGCACCCATCCCGTCGCCGTGCCGGGCTCGTGGAACGAGCAACTCGCCGAGGCCGGGTTCATGGATTACCAGGGTGCCGCCTGGCTCCAGACCGACGTCTCCGTGCCGACGTCGTTCGAGGGGCGGGGCATCCGGCTGAGGTTCGACAGCGCGGATTTTTCGGCGCGCGTGTTCGTGGACGGCGTCTTTGCGGGCGAGAGCGGCCCCGCCTTCCTGCCGTTCGAGATCGACAGCGACCGGCTGGTCGCGGGCCGGACGGTCCGGATCGTCGCCCGCGTCGATAACCGGCTGTCTCTGGACGGACCCACGTCCGGCGTCGGCATGGAACAGTATGTCGCCGAGGGTCGCGTACGCGACGAATACCGCCCGGCGGTTCGCTTCGACTTCTTCCCGTACGGCGGACTGAACCGCCCCGTCTGGCTGACGGCGACGCCGATGGGCGGGATCGAAGCGGTGCGGCTGCGCGCCTCGGCGGACGGCACGCTCACCCTCACGGCCGAGGCTCCGCCGGGCTCGCGCATCCGCGTCGCCCTCGCGGACGTCGAGGCCGAGGGCCTCGCGGGGGAGCCGATCAGCCTGCGCGTGCCCGACGTCCGCCCCTGGTCGCCCGCCGACCCCGCGCTCTACGACGTCGTCGTCGAGCGGCTGGATGCGCTGGGCATCGTCGCCGACCGGATCGACCTCCGCACCGGCTTCCGCGACGTCGAGGCGCGCGGCCACGCGCTGCTGCTGAACGGCGAACCTGTCACGCTCAAGGGCTTCGGCAAGCACGAGGACGGACCGATCCGGGGGCGCGGCCTCGATCTTCCGCAACTGGTGAAGGACTTCGGCCTGCTGGACTGGACCCACGCCAACTCGGTTCGGACCTCCCATTACCCCTACAGCGAAGACTTCCTCGATTTCGCCGACGAGCGGGGCATCCTGGTGATCGACGAGGTCTTCTCGGTCAATCTCGACTTCCGCCAGGTGACCGAGGCGACCCTGGCGCAGCACCGGGCGGCGGTCGAAGCCCTGATCGCGCGCGACGGCCACCGCCCCAGCGTCATCGCCTGGTCCCTCGCCAACGAGCCGGGCTACCTGGCCGAGCCGGAGTATCGCTGGCGGTCCGGTCCCTACTGGAAGGATCTGTTCGGCCACGCTCGCGACCTCGACCCGACCCGTCCCCTGACCCACGCCAACGTCGGCTATGCCGGGCTGGACGATCCGGCGTTCGAACAGGCCGACATCGTGTCGATCAACCGCTATTTCGGCTGGTATCAGGCCCCGGCCCAGATCGAGCGGGCGGTCGCGCTGCTGCGCGCCGACCTCGACGCCGTGGCGGCCCACGGCAAGCCGGTGTTCGTGGCCGAGTTCGGGGCCGACGCCCTGGCCGGCCAGCATTCCACCTCGCCCCAGCTGTTCACCGAGGAATACCAGGCCGATCTGATCGCCGCCTTCTGGGCCGAGATCCAGGCCCACCCCGCCTGCATCGGCGGACACGTCTGGAACTTCGCCGACTTCCGCACGGCCCAGCATTCGCGCCGCGTGGTGCTGAACCTGAAGGGTGTCTTCACCCGCGACCGCCAGCCCAAGCGCGCGGCCTTCGTCCTGCGCGACCTCTGGAAGGACACGCGGTGACCGCCGCGCCGCTTCCGCTGCGCCGCAAGCTCGGCTGGGCCGTGGGCGACTTCGGCTTCAACCTGTATTGGCAGACGCTGAATCTGCTGCTGATGCCCTTCTACACCGACGTCCTGGGGCTGGATCCCCGGCTCGCCGGAACGGTCTTCCTGGTCGCCAGCCTGTGGGATGGGTTCGCCGATTCCGTGATCGGTGCCATCGCCGACCGGACCCGGACCAGGTGGGGCAGCTATCGGCCCTATCTGGTGTTCGCCAGCCCGGCCGTGGCGGTCTGTTTCGCCCTGTGTTTCCTGAGCCCGTCAGGCGGGGCCTTCGCTGAACAGTCGGGTCTGTTCCTCTACGCCCTGCTCAGCCAGATCCTGATGCGGACCGCCTATTCGGTGGTGTCGATCCCCTATTCGTCGTTGTCGGCCCGCATCTCGGGCGACGCGAACGAGCGGGCCTCGCTGGCGGGGTGGCGGATGGTGTTCGCCTTTTCGGGCGGGGCGGCGGTGACCTATCTGATGCCGACCCTGGTCGAGCGGGCGGGCGGAGAGGGCAACCCCTTCGCCTATGTCATCGCCGCCGGCGCTGTCGGTCTGCTGTCCTTGCCGATCTTCTGGCTGTGCTTTCTTGAGACGCGCGAGCCGCCGCGCGAGGTGGAGCTCAACCCGGTGGGCTTCTCGCTGAAGGCGGTCGGCGACGATGCGCGCACGGTGGGCCGGATGCTGCGTCTGAACGGACCGCTGATGCGGGTTTTCGCCTGCATCATCGTCTCGTCGCTCGCCTTCACCATGACCAACAAGGCCCTGACCTACTACGTCAACCACACCCTGGAGCGCCCGGATCTCAGGGACACCCTGGTGCCTCTGGCGCTGATCGCCAATCTGATGTTCAGCCCCTTCTGGGCCTGGGTGGCGAGGAAACGGTCCAAGCGTGACGCCTGGCTGCTGGCCAATGTCTGGAGCGCGGTCGCCTATGCCGCCTTCTGGCTCATCCCGTCGCGGGACCCGGTCATCGCGGCTCTCCTGCTGACCGCCGTTTCGGCCGCCAACGTCGGCTATCAGGTGCTGTTCTGGGCCATGCTGCCCGACACGGTCGAATACAACGCCCACGTCACCGGCCAGCGCCACGACGCCAAGGTGTTCGGCCTGGCCAGCTTCGCCAAGCAGCTGGCGCTCGGCGTCAACGGATTCCTGTTCGGCTGGCTGCTGTTCGCCATCGGCTATGTCGACGGCGTCGATGTGACCCCCGCCACCGCCGACGGCATCAAGGTCATCATGACGGTGGTGCCCCTGATCGGCGTCGTCCTGTCGGCGATGATCATGTGGGGCTACCGACTGGACCAGGCCGAGCACGCCCGCGTCAGCCGCGCCACCGAACAAGGCGTGGAGCCGGGCTTCGAACAGACCTGACCTACCGCCCACTCCCGGGGGCGAGATCGACCAAGGTGTTGCCGGTCTCCCGCTCAACCAGCGCCGGGCGTCGATCGGCGGATTCCGTTTCAGTGATGCGGACGTTGCGGACGATCGTATCCTGAGCATGGCCGAGGACGATATGACCCACCTCGCCCGAGAAGTCGGCGGCACCGGTCCGCTGGGCCTGCAGCCGGTTGCCGCGCGGCTTGCCGGTCGTGGCGGTGGGGTCGATGGCGTCCTCGATCGTCATGCGGATATCGGACAGGGTCAGACCCGTCACCGGCGCATCCGCCTGGCCGCCGATCAGGATGTTGCCGCCCGTGCGGATGTCCAGACCATCGAAGGTGATGTTGCGGATCGTACCGTGCGGGCCGCCGCCCTCGCGGCTGTCGACGTCGACGAAGATCGGATAGTCGCGGACGTGTCGGCTACCGGTCTGGATGATCAGGTCGGTGAACCGGCTGTCCTCATAGACCCCGCCGTCCTGCATGAAGAGGGCGATGCCATAGCGGCTGTCGGTGATGACGGTGTTGGTGACCGTGACGTGGCGGGTCACGGTGCGCGACCCGGTGCCGAACTTGATCGCGGCGTCGTCCGAGGTCAGGCGGCAGTTGGTGATCAGGATGCGTTCGACGGGTCGGTGGCTGGCCTTCAGCACGATGGCGTCGTCGCCCGTGATGATGTCGCAGTTGGAGATGCGGACGTCCGCCGAATCGCGAATCTGCAGTCCGTCGCTGTTCGGTGCCAAGGCGGGCGCACGGATGGTGATGCCATCGACCACCACGCCGTCGCAGTCCGTCATGCGCCCGTTGTAACGGGCCGGATCGCGAACGGTGACGCCCCGGATCGCCAGATTGCGACAGCCGTGGACGACCACCGCGCCCTCGGGGCGGGCGTCGCCCTCGGTCCAGAAATCGCCCCCGGAGCCGTCGATGGTGCCGGACCCGGTGATGGCGGCATCCTCGACGTTCACCGCCGTCACCACGCCCTGGGCCTGACGCTCGCCCTCCCGGACGGTGCGATAGTCCGACAATCGTGACGATCCCCTGAGCACAGCGCCGCCGGCGAGATGCAGGGTCACGCCGCTGCGCAGGTTCACGCCGCCGGTCACGAAGACGCCGCGCGGGATCACGACAGTGCCTCCGCTCCGGGCGCAGTCGATCATGGCCGCTTCAAGCCCGGCGTCATCAAGTCGGGCGTCGTCGGCGACCGCGCCATAGTCCGTCACCTGGCAGAGTGGTGGCGCGGGCGCATCGCCCTGGGCAATCAAGCCGAGGAGGAGGGCGGCGAGGGACGTCATCATGCGACACCGCCCGAATCGAAGGTCACTGTCCGCCCGGCGACCGAGACACGGTCCAGCTGCAGGTTCCTCACATGGGCGATGGCGTCGGGCGCGCTGACGGTCCCGACCACGATGTCGGACAGCCGAACGTCCTGGACCGGCGCGGTCTCGACCCCGACGATGTGCAGGGCTTGTTCTGCCCGCTCGCAGCGGACGTTCTCGACCAGGAAATCGCGGTAGGTCGGCGGGAAGTTGCCGCCCCGCCAGCTGTGATAGGCGGTGGTGAAGTGGATCAGGGTCTCGGTCTGGACCACGTCGATGTCGCGGATGCGGATACGCTCGATCAGCCCGCCCCGGTCCAGATTGGCCTTGACATAGATGGCGTGCTCGGCGCTCGGGACCCTCAGCCGCTCGACCCAGATATCGTGCGCCCCGCCCGACATCTCCGAGCCGATGGCGAAGGCGGCGGCGATGTCGGTGTTCATCTCGCAGTCCCGCACCACGATGCGCGAGCTGGGCCTGGCGACGCGCCAGCCGTCCTGATCCCGACCCGACTTCACCGCCACGCAGTCGTCCGAGACGTCGAACCGGCAGCTCTCGATCAGGACATTGGTGCAGCTGTCGGGGTCGCAGCCGTCGCTGTTCAGGTGCTTGGACCGGATCGACACGTCGCGCACGGTGACGTGGTCGCAATAGACGGGGTGCAGCACCCAGAAGGGGCTGTCTTCGAAATGCGGGCCCTCGATCAGGACGCGGCGGCAATCGATGAACTGCACGAAGGCCGGGCGAAGCTTGTGACCCAGGCCGAAGACGCGCTGATCGACCGGCACGCCGTCGGCCCCCATCTGGCGCAGGCGGGTCTGATCCGGGCGCTGTTCCGGCCGCCAGGTGAACCAGTAGTCGCGCCCGCCGCCCTCGATCCGCCCCTTGCCGGTCAGGGCCACGTCGGTCTGGCCGCGCGCATAGATCAGGGGCGAGTGGTTGTAGACCTCGGTCCCCTCCCAGCGGGTGAAGACGGTCGGATAGAACCGGGCGTCCGGCGTGAAACGCAGCGTCGCGCCTTCCTCCAGATGCAGGTCCACCCGGCTTCTCAGATGGATCGGCCCGTCCAGCCGCCAGTCTCCAGCCGGAACGATGACCCGTCCGCCGCCGGCGTCGGCGGCCGCGGCGACGGCGGCGAGGAAGCCGGGCAGGGCGTCGACATCGCCGGGTTTCGCGCCGTGATCGGTCACAAGACGAACCCGGGGCGGAACGCGCGGGCGCTGAACACCCGCCGCGACGCGGTCGGCGGCCGACCCGCCGGACGGCAGGGTGGCGTAGGCTCCGAGCGCGAGGCTCGCCCCGCCCAGCAGGACGCCGCGCCGGGGAAGGTGGAGGTGCCGCATCAGATCGTCTCCGCCCCGGTCCAGATCGACGGATCGAAACTCACGCCGAAGCCGGGCCCCTCGGGCAGGGTCACCACGCCGTTCCGGGGCGCGATCCGGGGTTCATGCGCGAAGTCCAGGTCCCGCCCCTGGCCGCGATACTCCTGCAGGCCATGCAGGTTCGGCGCATAGGCGGCGAAGTGGATCAGCTCGACCGTCTCCGACCCGCTGCGGGGATAGTGGGGGGCGACGCCGATGCCGGCGGCGGCGGCCATGCGCTGGACCTCCAGCGTCCTCGCCATGCCCCCGTTGTACATGAAGTCGGGCTGCAGCACGTCCAGCGCCCGGTTCTCGATCAGCCAGCGCCAGCGTTCCATCGAGTTGTCCTGCTCGCCGCCCGCGATGGGGATGGCGGTGCGCTCCACCACCTGGCGGGTCATCTCCACGTCTTCGTACGGGCAGGGCTCCTCCAGCATGGCCACGCACCAGGCCGTCAGCATCAGACACAGGTCGATGGCGCCCGGCGCGTCATAGCTGCCGTTGGCGTCGGCGTAGATCGTGAAGTCGTCGCCAAAATGCTGGCGCACCGCGCGCACCACGGCCTCGGAGCGGCCGGGGCTGGCGTCGGCGTTGCGGCTCATCCGACCGCCGACCTTGATCTTGACACCGCGCGCGCCGGTCGTCTCGACCTCCTCGGCCAGCCAGGCGACCTCTTCTTCGGGCGTCGTATTGCGCCTGAGCGAGGAGATATAGATCGGAATATCCGTCCTCTGGACCGGCCCCATGAAGTCGACGCAGCGCACGCCCGCCGACTTTCCCATCATGTCCCAGATCGCCAGCTCCAGATGGCCGACGGCGGTCCAGAACGGCAGGGAGGCGAACTTGTATTCGCGGGTGTAGAGCTCGCGGATCAGCCGCTCGATGTCGCGCATGTCCTGGCCCAGCAGGCGCGGCTTGACCACCAGGTGGAACAGGCTGGAGACCTCGGCCATGCGGCTGTTGGCCTTGACCACGCCCGCGACGCCGTCCTCGGAGACGACGCGCACGAACTCGTGGCGGCCGCCGACCCTCAGCATTTCGGCGGAGCGCAGGACGACCGGCCGGTCCAGCCAACGGCGGAAGTCGACCTGATCGGCGGGCGCCTCGGGGAAGGCCAGCAGGCCATCCGGTCGCCGCACCGCGACCTGGGCATCGACCGCCCCGGCGAGGGAGGCGGCGCCGAGACCGGCCATCATCGCGCGCCGGTCCATCCTCATTACGGCACGATCCGGGTCGCGGTGGACCAGATCGACGGATCGTACTCGATGCCGAAGCCCGGCGCGTCCGACACCGGCAGCATGCCGCCGCGCGGGGCCATCTGCGGCGAATGGGCGAAGTCCAGCGCGTCGGGCCGCGACCGATACTCCTGAAAGCCATACAGGTTCGGCGCGACGGCGCAGAGGTGCAGCAGGGGGGCGGTGTCGGCGTTGTTCCTGGGGAAATGCGGATTGTAGAGCAGGCCCGCCGCCTCGCTCATCTGCTGCACGGCCAAGCAGCGCATCATGCCGCCGTTGTACATCGGATCAGGCTGCAGCACGTCGTAGGCGCGGTTGTCGCAGTACCAGGCCCATTTCTCGAAGGCGCAGTCGTTCTCGCCGCCCGCGATCAGCAGGTCGGTCCGCTCGGTGACCTGCTTGACCATCTCGAAGGCCTCGAACGGGCAGGGCTCCTCCAGCATGGTCACGCCGTAGGACTGCAGCATGCGGCACACCTCGATCGCCGTCGGCGCGTCATAGGCGCCGTTGGCGTCGGCATAGATCGTCATGTCGTCGCCGAAGGCTTCGCGGACGGCCTTGACCATGGCCTCCGACCGGCCCTCGTACATGTCGGTGTTGCGGCCCATGCGGCGGCCGATCTTGATCTTGATGGCCTGGCAGCCGGTCTCCTCGACGCGCCGGCGCAAGTGATCGACCTCTTCCTCGGGCCGGGTGCCGCGCTGGTTGGAGGACAGATAGACCGGGATCTCGTCCCTCAGCTTGGGCCCCAGCAGGGCGTGGCAGGGCTTGGCGACCGTCTTGCCGATCAGGTCCCACACCGCGACCTCGGCCTGGCCCATGGCGCTCCACCATGGCACCGATGCGTATTCGTAGTCGTCGCGATAGCCCCGCTCCAGGATGCGATACAGGCCGCGCATGTCCTCGCCGATGAACTTGGGCATGACGAACAGGCGAAAGAAATCCAGCGTCTCCTCCGCCTTGGTCGAGGCCCGGACCACCCCCTCGACGCCGTCGGCGGAAACCGCCCGCACCAGGATCGTCCCCTCCTGCGGCGTCCGCCACAGCTCCAGCGCGCGCAGCACGATCGGCTCGGGCGCGACGTCGCTCAGGTCGAGCGGGGGCCGGGGGTCGGTCGGAAAGCGCAACAGGCCCTGAGCGTCGGGTCGGGGCGGGTGGACGCTTCGCGCCTGGACCCCGCCCGCTGCGGCGAAGACTCCCAGCGCGCCCACGAGCAAGGCGGATCGACGGTCTGCGATCATACGAATTCTCCCTGACGGACCCTAAACCGGCCTGACCAATCTTAGCAAGTCGCGCATCCCGGTCAGGTCGTCCAGCATAATTGGTCAGGACGATTTTGACATTCGGACAGGGCGCATGTAACGCTGTTGTCAAGCCGATCCAGAAGCGGCGTCAACGTCATAGGGAGGACGGCCATGCGCCGAGGGGTCTCAACACTCGCCATCATCACCGCCGTGTCCGGCGTCGCCGGCGGCGCCTGGGCACAGGATGCCTCACCGCAGGCGTCCCAGGTCGAGGACATCATCGTCACCGGACAGCGCGGGGCCATCGCGTCGGCGCGCGCCGCCGAACGGGCCAACGACAATCTGACCAATGTGGTCTCGGCCGATTCGGTCGGACAGTTCGGGGATCAGAACACCGCCGAGGCGCTGCAACGCCTGCCCGGCATCAATATCGAACGCAACGAGGGCGAGGGGCGCACGGTCTCGGTCCGCGGCCTGCCGTCCTCCTTCACCCAGGTGACGGTCAACGGCGTGCGTGTCGGCACCTCCGAAGCGGGGTCCAGCACCGTGGCCCTGGACGTTATTCCCTCGGACCTTCTCGGCCGGATCGTGGTCTCCAAGACCTACACCCCCGACATGGACGGCGACACCATCGGCGGCGCGGTCGAGCTTCAGAGCCAGTCCGCCTTCGATCAACCGGGCGACCGCTACAGCTTCCGCGCCGAGGGCAATCTGCAGGAGTACGCCGACCAGTGGGGCCCCGAGGTCGGGGGCAGCGTGGCGCGTCGCCTCATGGGCGGGGATCTCGGCCTGGCGATCTCGGCCAACTATTCCCAGCGCTACATCAACGGAGACGATCTGAGAAACGAGGACGGGCTTCGTTCGATCACCCGCGGCGGCACCACCTTCCTTTATCCCAACGAGCTCAACCAGCGTTTCGAGATCGGCGAGCGAGAGCGGTTCGGCGGCACCTTCAACCTCGAATACCGTCCTCGCGACGGCATGGAACTGTTCCTGCGCGGCCAGTTCACCCAGCTGAACGACGACGACACCCGCGTTCAGCAGCTGTGGCAGACCGAACGATCGACCGGCAACGAGGTCGTTGCGATCACCGACACCTCCGGCACCTTCAACGACGTCCGCAATCGCTACCAGGTCTTCTTCCAGCCCACCGAGGACCGACTGTTCTCGCTCTCGGCCGGCGGGGAGTACCGCTTCGCCAACGACTGGGAAATCGACTACCAGATCGACACCTCGCGCTCGCGCTGGTCCCAGGAGGACGGACTGCGGCCGCGATTCGAGATCGACGACATCCGCGCCATCGCGACCTATGGCCAGGACAGCCTGACCGTCGACATCCAGCGCGAGTCGGGCTCACGGCCGGATCCATCGGTCGCGGGCAACTATCGCTATGTGAACCTGCTCTTCATCGAGGAGGAGCGGACCGACGACATCTCCTCGGCGCGCTTCAACATCCGCGCGCCCTTCGCGGCCTTTGGAGAGGACGGCTATCTCCAGTTCGGTGCCAAGTTCCGCACGCGGGACAAGGAGGCCGACAAGGCCGAGTTCAACGGCGACCCCCGCACGCGCGGCTTCACCGACACCTATGCGACCCAGACGACCTTCCTGCCCGATGCCGGGTTCAGAAACAGCTTCGGGCCCTTCGTCCAGCTCGACGCCCTGCGCGACCTGGCGATCCGCAGCCGCGACGCCCTGCTGGCCGACCCGCGCTTCCAGCGTCAGGACAACACGGTCGCCTCCGACTATCGCCTCGGCGAGGACGTCACAGCCGCATACGTCATGGGCAACTGGAGCCTGGGACCGAACCTGACCCTGATCGGCGGTGTCCGCGTCGAACAGACCGAGTTCTCCAGCCAGGGCTTCTTCTTCGAGAGCGACGACAACGGCCTGAACGCGGCGGGTCAGCCGCTTTCGGCGGTCAACCTGGGCACCTATGAAACGGACTATACCGAGTGGCTGCCCTCGGCCCTGATCCGGTGGGAGCCGTCCGACACCCTGGTTGTGCGCGCTTCCTATGGACGCGGCCTGGCCCGGCCGGACTTCGACGACGCCCGAAACAGCCAGGCGGTCCGGTTCGATCCGGGCGATCCTGCGAACACCCGCGAACTGGAGGCCGGGAACCCGTTCCTGAATCCCCTGATCGCCGACCAGTTCGACGCCTCGGTGGCCTGGTATCCGTCCAGCCAGTCCGTCTTCCAGATCGCGGTCTTCCACAAGGAGATCACCGACTTCTTCCTGGATTTCGAGACCACCAACCTGGCCCAGACTCCCATCGTCCTGCCCCCAGGCGTTTCGACCAATTTCGACAGCATCGAGACGGTCATAAACGGCGGCGAGGCCAGTGTGACGGGGATGGAGCTGTCCTGGTCCCAGACCTTCGCCCAACTGCCGGGCCTGCTGTCGGGCCTGTTCGTCGAGGCCAACCTGACCCTGGCGGAAAGCGAGGCCGAGACCAGCGAACGCCCGGGCGAGAGCTTCCCCTTCCCGGGCCAGGCCGACGTCTCGAGCAACCTGTCTATCGGCTGGGAGAACGACATCTTCTCCATGCGGGTCGCCGGGAACCACCGGGGCGAGGTCCTGTCGGGCCTGTCCGGCGACGGGATCGAGGACCGCTACCGCGCGCCCTTCACCCAGGTCGACGTCAACCTGCGCTGGAACGTCACCGAACAGGTCCAGCTCTATGTCGACGGCATCAATCTGACGGGCGAGAAGGACATCCGCTACTATGTCGGCGGCCGCCAGAACCTGTTCGAACGGGTTCAGGATTTCGGCTCGAGCTATCAGGTCGGCGTTCGCGCGACCTTCTGACCATCCGGCATGGGCGGCGTCACCCCGCCGCCCATCCTCTCCTGAGCCGGAGCGACTGGGAGGCGGCGGTTGGACGATCCTGAAGGTTTCCTGCGGTCACTGTTCGCGGTGGCCGTGGCCGCCGCCTCCGATTTTTCCTCCATACCCGGCCTGATCCCCCCGACCGCGGGCCGGGTTCGCGTGCTGGCGGCCGGGAAGGCGGCGGCGGCCATGGCCGCTGCGATCGAGGCCGCCCCGCCCGGCTGGCTTCTCCCTGACCAGATGGATGGGCTGGTCGTCACCCCCGAGGGGCACGACCTGCCCCTCTCCCGCTTCGAGGTCATGACGGCTGGCCACCCCGTCCCGGACGCAGGGTCTCTGGCGGCCGGCGAGCGCATGCTCGCGCTGGCGAGCGAACTGGGGGATCAGGATGTTCTCGTCGCGCTCATGTCCGGCGGCGCGTCGGCCCTGCTGGCCGCGCCCGTCCGTGGCGCGACCCTGCACGACGAGATCGATCTGAACCGGCGACTGCTCCGGTCCGGCCTTCCGATCTCGCAGATGAACGCGGCGCGTTCGCGCTTGTCTCGCATCAAGGGCGGCGGCCTGGCGCGGGCGGCCAGCCCTGCGCGAGTGATCACCTTCGTGCTCTCGGACGTTCCGGACGACATGCCAGAGCGGGTCGGCAGTGGCCCCACCCTGTCTCCATCGCCGATCGCGCTGACCGCGAGCACGCTTGATATCCTCGCCGACTTCCCACACCAGCCCCCGGTTTCGCTGGCCGCGGGCGAGGTGCATGTCGTCGGAACCGCGGCGACGGCGCTCGCCGCTGCCGCGCGATTCGCATCGGACCGGGGCGTCCGAGTGCATGATCTCGGACCCGGCGTCGAAGGGGAAGCCCGCGAACTCGCCCGGGATCATGCCCGACGGCTTGGCGCCCTGCGACGCGAGGGCCGTCCCTGCCTGCTGCTGTCCGGGGGGGAGGCGACCGTGACGATGGCCCACGGGGCGTCGTGGGGCCAAGGGGGGCGCAACACCGAATACCTGGCCGCGCTTCTGGAGTGCGTCGGTCCGGAGATGGACTTCTGGGCCCTGGCGGCCGACACCGACGGCCTGGACGGCTCTGGTCCAGCCGCGGGTGGCCTTTTGCGGCCAGACAGCCCTGGACGCTTGAGGCAGGGGCGATGGGATCCAGGCCAGGCCCTGGCGTCCCATGATACCTTGCCCCTGGTCGCGTCGGTGGGGCAGTTGCTCATGACCGGGCCGACCAGGACCAATGTCAACGACCTTCGAGCCTTGCTCGTCTTGTGAATCGCTGGGTCGGGCAACGATCGTGACCGCGCGAGCATCAACTCCAGCCATGCTCGCCGGTGTCAGGTGAACCCGTCGACGACCGCCTGGAACATCGGATTGGGTCGACCGGCGGCGTTGAACAGCAGCGGGCTGTCCTTGCCGTCGTCGCGGGCGTCGCGCCGCAGCCAGCTGTCGGTGTCGCGCACGCCCCACAGGGTGAAGGCGAACCGCTGGGCGGCCGGCAGGTCCATGAAGGCCTCCGCCAGCTCGGTGACGCGGGCGGTCTGTTGCGCCAGCTTCTGGCCGTGCGAACGGGTGTCGATCCGCCCCTCACGGCGCAGGGAGGCGTCCAGCTCCGACACATGAATGGGCAGGCCGAACTGGGCGGCCTCGCGGATGAAGGCGGTCGTCTGGCCCTCGGGGATCTCGATGTCGAGATGGCTCTGGGTGCCGATACCGCCGATGGGCACGCCGCGTGCCAGCATCCGCTCGACCAGCCGCAGGAAGGTCGCGCCCTTCACCGGATTGTTCTCGAGGTTGTAGTCGTTGAGGAACAGCACCGCGTCCGGCTCGGCCATCTTCGCCTGTTCGAAGGCGTGGGCGATATAGCCGTCCTGACCCAGGGCCTCGGACCACAGGCAGTCGCGCAGGCCGTTGCCGTCCTCGGCCACCGCTTCATTGACGACGTCCCAGCCGGTGGCGCGGCCCCGGTATCGCCCGGCGACCTCGGCGATATAGCGGTCGTATTCGGTGCGGAACCGGGCGGGGTCCAGCGAGCGGAACCAGGCGCTGTCCTGTGAATACCAGATCAGGGTCGTGCCAAACAGGCGCAGCCCGTGGGTGGTGCAGAAGTCGGCGATCCGGTCGGGCGCGTCCCAGCGATAGTCGCCGGTCTCCGACAGGATGTATTCCATCTTCATCTCCCACTCGGGCGTGAGCTGGGAGGTGTGGGTCAGGCACAGATCGACCCAGGCCGGATCGTCGAACTGACCCGTCATGGCCGAGGTGCCGATGGGGAAGGGGACGAGCGATTTGAGGGGCGTGGCCTGGATCGCGGGAGAGGCAGCCGTCTGTCCGCACGCGGCGACGGCAAGGGTGGAGGCCAGGAAGAGGCGTCTATGCATTATTCTCCCTCCCCTTCATGGGGAGGGTGGTCGCGCAGCGACCGGGTGGGGTCCGTCACCGCGAGCGCGTTCCTGATCGTTTGCGCGACGCCGTCAAAGCCATCGCGGATGTCGGCATTGTAGAACCGCATCGTCCGATACCCCTCCCTCGCGAGCACGGCGTCCCGGATGCGGTCGTGCTCGAACGTGTGCTCGTGGCTCATGCCGTCCACCTCGATGACCAGCCGGTGTGAGTGGCAGACAAAGTCGAGGAAGTAGCCCCGGAAAGGTGCCTGGCGTCGGAAATGAAAGCCCTCGGCTCGTAGCGTCTTGAGGAAGGACCACATACGAGCTTCGGGCGGCGTGAGCGCCCTACGCATGGCACGTGCTTGTTTGGTGGTCGCTGACTGCGGAGTGCGATGTTCCATTCGGACCCCACCCTGGCTTCGCTGCGCTTCGCCGTCCCTCCCCATGAAGGGGAGGGAGAGGTTCAGCCGGCTCTGCGCCTCAGCCCCATCTCGTCGAACGCCGCCGTTTCGCGTCGGCCGGCGGCGATGAGGGCGTTCAGGCGGGTGGTTTCGGCGACGTGCTCGAACTTCTTCAGCTCCGAATAGGCGTCGGTCAGGGCGTCGCGGGCCCCTTCTTCCTCGGCGTCCAGCGTGACCAGATCGGCCTCGGCCGCGCCCTTCTTGGCCTTCCAGCCCGCGAGGTAGGCCTGCAGCAGAAGGCCGGCTTCCGCGTCGGCGCGGGCGCGTTCGTTCTCGACCTCGACCTCGGCGTCCAGCACCGCCAGTCGCATCTCGGCAGAGGCCTTGCGAGCGGTGATCTCGGCCAGGCGCTTCTGCAGCGTCTCGACCTCGTAGTTGGAGATGCGGATCAGGGAATGAGCCCAGGCGGTCATGCGAAATCTCCGGTCACTGCAGCTGACCTTGGTTCAGAATGCTTTCCAACCTGTTGAAGGCGTCGGCCATGCGGGTGACGTCGTCCTTGTCCTGACCGAGGAAGGCTTCCAGCGCCGGATTCAGGGCGATGGCGCGGTCGGTGATGGGGTCGGCGCCGGATCGATAGGCCCCGATCTTGATCAGCTCTTCCATACTGGCATAGGCCGACAGGCACTGACGGGCGCGGCGGTTCAGCTCGCGCTCGGGCGGGGTCTGGCAGCCCGGCAGGGTGCGGCTGACCGACTTCAGCACGTCGATGGCGGGAAAGCGCCCGCGCTCGGCGATCTTGCGGTCCATCACGATATGGCCGTCCAGGATCCCGCGCACGGCGTCGGCGATCGGTTCGTCATGATCCCCGCCGTCGACCAGCACGGTGAACAGGGCGGTGATGGGGCCCGCCGTCGTCCCGTCCGGCCGGATCGGTCCCGGCCCGGCGCGCTCCAACAGCTTGGGCAGTTCGGAGAAGACGGTGGGGGTATAGCCCTTGGTCGTCGGCGGTTCGCCGGCGGCGAGGCCGATCTCGCGCTGGGCCATGGCGAAGCGGGTGACCGAGTCCATCAGGCACAGCACCTCCAGGTCCTGGTCGCGCAGGAATTCGGCGATGGCCATGGTCATATAGGCCGCCTGACGCCGCTTCAGCGCCGGCTCGTCGCTGGTGGCGACCACGACGATGGCGCGACGCAGGCCTTCTTCGCCCAGGGTCTCCTCGATGAACTCGCGGACCTCGCGGCCCCGCTCGCCGATCAGGCCGACCACGACGGCGTCGCAGGTGGCCTGCCTCGCCAGCATCGACAGCAGCACCGACTTGCCGACGCCCGATCCGGCGAAGATGCCCAGCCGCTGGCCCCGGCAGGTGGTGGTGAAGACGTCCATCGACCGGACGCCCAGGTCCAGCCGCTCGCCCACCCGGCCGCGCGAATGGGCGGCGGGCGGCGCGGCGCGCAGGGGGTAGGGCGCGGGGCCGACCGGCAGAGGCCCCTTGCCGTCGATCGGCTCGCCGAAGGCGTTGACGATCCGCCCCAGCCAGGCGGTCGTCGGCCGCACGCTGGCCTGCTCGCCCACGATATGGATATCGGCCCCCGGGGCCACGCCCTCGACCGGGCCGAAGGGCATCAAGAGCGCCTTGGAATCGCGGAACCCCACGACCTCTGCGGGCAGGGGCGAGGTGCCGCGCCGCCCGATCTCGGCCCGGGCCCCGACGGCCAGCCGGCTCAAGCCCCCCCGCGCCTCGATCAGCAGGCCCGACACGCCCGCGACCTTGCCCGTGACGACCAGCGGGTCGACGGCTTCGACGGCGGCGATCAGGTTGCGCAAGGGGCGACGGCCTCGGGGATCGGGAGGCGTTAACCTTTGGGCCGCCGTGGTTAACGAGGCGTGAAGTCCGCCGCGGTCACGACCATCCCTGCTGGGCGATATAGGCCTCCAGCTGCGCGATCCGGGTCGCGTCCGACGGATGGGTCGAGGCGAACTCGGGCTGGCCGGACTGGCGCTGCTGGGCCATCAGCCGCCACAGGGCGACGGCCTGGGAGGGGCGGAAACCGGCGGCGTTCATATAGTCCACGCCCAGGCGGTCGGCCTCCAGCTCGTCGCGCCGCGAGTGGGGCAGGAGCAGGCCATACTGCGCGGCGATGCCGCCGAACGATCCGACCGTCTGGCCCCGCGACCCCGCCACCCCCTGCGCCACCGACAGGCCCAGGTTGGTCAGGGCGGTGGACGAGGCGCGCTCGGCCGCGTGCTGGGCGACGACGTGACCCATCTCGTGACCGATCACCGTGGCCAGCTGATCGTCGTTCTGGACGAGCGCCAGAAGGCTGGTCGTCACGCCGATCTTGCCCGACGGCAGGACGAAGGCGTTGGGGCTCTGGCTGTTGAACACCGCATAGTCCCAGGCCCGGTTCGACAGCCCGGCCGCCTGGACCAGGCGGTCGCCGACGCGGCGGATGCGATCGACCTGGGCCCCCGTCCGCGCCGGGTTCTGGGTGCGCAGCAACTCCTGCCAGGCGGCCTCGGACTGCTGGTTCAGCGCCCCCGGATCGGCCAGGATCAGCTGGTTGCGCCCCAGGGTGTCGTTGTAGGCGCAGGCCGCGAGGCCCGAGGTGGCCACCAGGGCGGCGGCGAGGACGGCGAGGCGGCGGGTCATGAGCAGGTCTCTCGGCAAAGCTTGAAACGGTCGGCTGGGAAACACGCCAGTCACCGCAGAGGTTCCGACGCGCCGTCAGCCCTCGATCATCTCGCGAATGCGCGTTCCCAGGGCGGCGACCTGGAACGGCTTGGTCATGACCGCCATCCAGGGCTCCAGGGTGTCGCCCGCGACCACGGCGTTTTCCGCATAGCCGGTGATGAACAGCACCTTCAGCCCCGGCCGCGCCGTCCGTGCCGCGTCGGCGACCTGTCGCCCGTTCATGCCGCCGGGCAGGCCGACGTCCGAGATCAGCAGGTCGATGCGCGTGTCGGAGTTCACGATGGCCAGCCCCGCCGGACCGTCGGCCGCCTGAAGCGCGACATAGCCGGCGTCCTCCAGCACCTCGACGACCAGCATGCGCACCGTCTCCTCGTCGTCGATGACCAGGACGGTCTCGCCCTGGCCCTGTTCCTCGACGACGGTCTCGGCGACGGGGGCGTCTTCGGTGGCGTCCGATCCGGTCCAGCGGGGCAGGGCCAGGGTGATGGTCGTGCCCTGTCCCGGCTCCGTCTCGATCCGCACCTGACCGCCGGACTGCCGCATGAAGCCGTGGATCATCGACAGCCCAAGGCCAGTGCCCTGGCCGATAGGCTTGGTCGTGAAGAAGGGGTCGAAGGCCTTGGACGCGATCTCGGGCGTCATGCCGCCGCCGGTGTCGGTGACCGACAGCTTGACGTAGTCGCCGGGCGGCAGATCGCGCAAGCGCGCCTCGCTGCTGTCGAGCGCCACATTGTAAGTGCGGATGGTCAGCCGCCCCCCGTTCGGGGCCATGGCGTCGCGACTGTTGATGCACAGGTTCAGCAGGGCGTTCTCCAGCTGCGACGGATCGATATGGGTTGCCCACAGACCCGCGGCCGCCTCGACCTCGACCCGGACGTCCGGACCCACGCTGCGCCGGATCAGGTCTTCCATCCCGGCCACCAGGCGGTTCACGTCGGTCGGCTTGGGATCCAGCGTCTGGCGCCGCGAGAAGGCCAGCAGGCGCTGCGTCAGGGTCGCGGCGCGGCGCGAGGCACCCTGGGCGGCCTGGATGTAGCGGTCCATCCCCGCGAGCCGCCCCTCGGCCATGCGCTTTTCGATCAGCTCCAGACTGCCCGAGATGCCCGCCAGCAGGTTGTTGAAATCGTGGGCGATCCCCCCTGTAAGCTGTCCGATCGCCTCCATCTTCTGGGACTGGCGCAGGGCCTCCTCGGCATGCATCAAGTCGGCCGTGCGTTCGGCGACCCGCTCCTCGAGGGTGGCGTTGAGGGTCTGAAGCTCCCGCTCGTTGCGCATCTTGTCGGTCAGGTCCTTGAACAGGACCGCGACCTGGTGCCGACCCGGTTCGTTGATCGGAAAGGCCGCGAGCTCCAGCCAGCGGCCGGTCTGTTTCAGCTCCTTCTGGAAGCGCGTGGGGCGGCCGCTTTCCAGAACACCCCTGTAGAGTTCCAGCCAACTGTCCGCCTCGTCGCCGACGATCTCCCTCAGGCGCTTGCCGACGATGTCGGGGATTCCGGCGTTTGTCCTGAAGGCCGGGTTGGCTTCGACATGCACATAGTCGCTGAGCGGGCCGTCCGGGCCATCGATGAATTCGATGACGCAGAAGCCTTCGTCGATGATGTCGAACAACCGACGATACCGGGCCTCGCTCGTGAAGAGGGCGGACTGAGCGGCGTGCGCCTCGGTGACGTCATAGCCACCGACGAAGATGCCGGTCACCTGGCCCGAGGCGTCGCGGATCGGTTCGTAGAGCAGATCGACGACCCGTTCGCCGTCCTCCCGGTTCAGGCTGACGGACTGGCTGCGGGAGACGAAACGCTCGCCCGTCCGATAAACCTCGTCCAGCAGTTCGAAATAGCCTTGTCCCTCGACGTCAGGCAGGGCCTCGCGCACCGTCAGCCCGACCAACGGCCGGTCGCCGGCGAGGGTGCGATAGGCATTGTTGACGTAGTCGAAGCGGTGTTTCGGCCCGCTCAGAATGGCGGCGAAGCCCGGCATCTGCTACAGCATCTGGCGCTGGCGCTCGGCCTCTTCCCTGACACGGCGCTCTGCCTGAACTCGATCGGTGGTTTCGGTCACGAAGACGATCAGGCCCGCAGGCCGTCCGCTTTCGTCGCCGACCGGGACATAGTCGAGGTCCAGCCATGTCGGCTCGGGCGAACCGCGGCGGTCCAGGGTCAGTTCCTGATCCTTCAGCGACCAGGCCTCGCCCGCCAGGGCGCGACGAATGTTGGTGTCGTTGAAGTCGGCGATCTCGGGCCAGCCTTCGCGGGCCCCCATGCCGAGAAGCTCGGGGTGCCGGCGGCCGGCGAAACGGGCATAGCCGTCGTTGTAGATCAGCGTGCCGGCCTGACCCCACAGCAGGACCATCGGATTCGGGGCCGCGACCATCATGCCGACGACGGTCTTCAGGCTCTGCGGCCAGCCCTCGATCGGACCCAGAGGCGTGTCGGACCAGTCATGCGTGCGAATCCGCTCGGCCATCTCGCCGGTGTCGCCGAGGAAGTCCGTTCGTTGGTCGCGGTGTGCAGTCTGGTCCAGCAGTGACGACCCCCTTGCGGCGCTATGCGCCCGTCGCCGCGTGTGCCAAACGCGGCCACGCTTTATTGGTTCACGGCCGCTGTTGCACCTCGCAGCTATCGCCCTATGTCCTTTTTGCGCCCCGGCCGGAAGGGTTCTCGGGCGACGATTTCAGACCTTTCAGACTGTTCGCACGCGAATTCCCTCGCCCTGCCGGAGCCCCCGATGTCCGACGCTCACGCCCGATCCTCTCGCTCCACCTCCGGCCGGGGCAAGATCTATGGCTCGATCCTGGACACGATCGGCGACACGCCCCTGGTCGGCCTGCCCCGTCTGTCGGCCGAGTATCAGCCCAGGGCCCGGGTCCTGGCCAAGCTGGAGTTCTTCAACCCGATCGCCTCGGTCAAGGACCGGATCGGCGTCGCGATGATCGAGGCGCTGGAGGCCGAGGGCCGGATCCAGCCGGGCGGCGTCCTGATCGAGCCCACCAGCGGCAACACCGGCATCGCCCTGGCCTTCGTCGCGGCGGCCAAGGGCTATCGCCTGATCCTGGTCATGCCCGAGAGCATGTCGATCGAGCGCAGGAAGATGCTGGCCCTGCTGGGCGCCGAACTGGTCCTGACCCCGGCCGAGAAGGGCATGAAGGGGGCCATCGCCATGGCCGCCGACCTGCTGGAGCGCACGCCCGGTGCGGTCAGCCCCAGCCAGTTCGAGAACCCCGCCAACCCCGCCATCCACCGCGCCACCACCGCCGAGGAAATCTGGAACGACACGGGCGGGGCCGTCGACATCGTCGTCTCCGGCGTCGGCACGGGGGGCACCATCACCGGCGTCGGCCAGGTGCTCAAGGCCAGGAAGCCGGGCCTGAAGATGATCGCGGTCGAGCCGACCGCCTCTCCCGTCCTGTCCGGCGGCGAGCCCGGCCCGCACAAGATCCAGGGCATCGGCGCCGGCTTCATTCCCGCCGTGGTCGATCGCTCGGTCATCGACGGCGTCGAACAGGTGTCCAACGAGGACAGCTTCGACATGGCCCGGAAGGTCGCCCGGGTCGAGGGTATTCCGGTGGGCATCAGCTCGGGTGCCGCCCTGGTCGCCGCCTTCCGTCAGGCGGCGCTGGACGAGAACGCGGGCAAGACGGTGGTGGTCATCATCCCCAGCTTCGCCGAACGCTATCTGTCGACGGCCCTGTTCGAGGGGCTCTGACGAACGCCTCCCACCGGTGCCACCACCGGTCCCTTGACCGTCACCGCCGGTTAACCCGCCGGGCTTAGCCTGACCATCGACATGTCCGATCCGGCCCCCGTCCAATCCTCTGAGGCCTTGGCGCAAGAGGCCCCGACCGCGGTGTTCCGCTCGCGCCAGGCGCTGCTGAAGCGGCTGGCCGATGTCGTGTCGCTGCCGGCCAGCCGGGTGAACGCCTTCGAGCGCGCGGTGACGGGCGACCTGCTGGTCGAGATGCTACGGTTGGCCTCGCCCCAGGAGAGAAAGCGTGTCGCCACGCGTCTGACGCCCCTGGCCGAACTGCCCAACAGCCTGGCGCGCATGTTGCTGAGGGACGAGCCGGCGATCGCGGGCATCCTGATCGAGGGATGCGTGGCCCTGACCGACGCCGACCTGTGCGCCTGTGCCGCCGACACGGGGACCGAGCACCGCTTTCTGATGGCCAGCCGTCGTGGCCTGTCGGAGGTGGTCACCGAGAGCCTGATCGCCTTCGACGAGTCGCCGGTGATCGAGGCGGTTCTGAGAAACCCCACGGCGCGGCTGTCCCAGCCGGGCATCGAGGCGATCGTCAGCCTCAGCCGGACCAGTCCGGACCTGTGTCCGCATCTGCTGAAGCGGCCGGAGCTGCGGCCTTCCGGGGCCTATGTGATGTTCTGGTGGTGCGGTGACGAGGAGCGCCGGACGATCCTGCAGAGGTTCGCGGTCAGCCGTGAGGTGCTGCAGGAGGTGTCCGAGGACGTCTTCGCCATGGCCGCCGAGGAGAACTGGCAGGACCCGGTGGCCAGGAAGGCGCTGCAGTTCATCGAGCGCCGCCAGAGGAACCGCGCGGCCATCGAGAAGAGCCCCTACGACAGTCTGGAACATGCGGTGGCGGAGGCCGCCAAGGCGGGCCTGAACCCCGAACTGGCCGCCGAGATCGCCTATCTGGCCGGCATCAAGCCGCTGACCGGCGCAAAGATCATGGGCGACAAGGGCGGGGAGCCCCTGGCCATCCTGTGCAAGGCCACGGGCATGTCCAGGCTGGACCTGGAGCATCTGTGGCGCTCGGTGCGCCGGCCCGAGACCACGCCTGATGGTCGGCCGGATCCGGACTGGGCCCGGGTTCAGGTCACCTATGAGATGCTGGCGGTCGATCGGGCCCAGACGGTTCTGCGTTACTGGAACTGGTCGCTGTCGTCGGCCATGTCTCCGGCCCTGATGAAGGCGATCCGCGACGGTGACGAAGACGCGCTGGATCAATACTCGGCACCCGAACGCGCGGCCATGATGGCCCTGGCGGAAAACTTCGGCCGCTGATCTGGCGATCCCGCGCCTTGACTATAGTCAGGCAAAGGCGCGCGCCTATTCACCGCAGACTGTTGAAGACGAAGCATTGCGTTCGGCAACGAACGTCATTATCAGCCGAAAGCTCAATCGCCACAGCGCGACAAGTCTAGGCAAGGAAAAACCCGTGGACGCCGCAAGAATCGAAGATCGCTCCGAACTGCTGGAAATGACCGCCGACATCATCTCGGCCTATGTCGGCAACAACAGCGTCGCGGCGGGCGAACTGCCGGGCCTGATCGCCAATATCCACGCGGCGCTGTCCCAGGTCTCGACCGGCGCGGTCGAAGCCACGCCCGAGCCGAAAGAGCCCGCGGTGCCGATCCGCAAGTCGATCAGCCCGGATTTCCTGATCTGTCTGGAAGACGGCCGCAAGTTCAAGTCGCTGAAGCGTCACCTGCGCACCAAATACGACATGAGCCCCGAAGAATACCGCGCCAAGTGGGGCCTGCCCAAGGACTACCCCATGGTCGCCCCGAACTACGCCAAGGCCCGGTCGGAACTGGCCAAGCAGATGGGACTGGGACAGGGCGGCCGTAAGCCGGCCCGGACCGTCCGCGCGAAGAAGTAGACTAGCGAGACATCCTCCCACGCATCGCGGGGGAGGGGGACCATCCGAAGGATGGTGGAGGGCGCGAGCGCGCACACCGTGTCTGGAGCCGCCCCCTCCACCGCTTCGCGGTCCCCCTCCCCCGTTTCGCTTCGCTACTCGGGGGAGGATGAAGCTTTACGCCGCCTCCGCGCCTCGCCGCAGGCGCCAGAACCTGAGCGTGCGCATGGCCGCGTCGCGCTGCAGTTCAGCATACAGCTTGGCGTAGCTGTGGGCCTTGCCCATGGCGTTGTCCTCGGCGTTCAGGATGACCACGGCGAAGGTCAGGAACAGGGCGCGGTCCAGGTCGGCGGCCTTGCAGACCACGGCGAGCGCATCCAGCTCCTTCTTCTCGACGATCGAGCTGGCGGTGTGGAAGTCCACGTCGGCCAGCTGGGCCAGGGCGATCAGGAAGGACGTGCGGCTGCCCGAGCGCAGGAAGCGGGCCAGCATGGTCGGGCTCAGCTGGTTGGCGGCCTTCAGTTCCTCGACATAGGCCAGGCACTCGGCGTAGTCGGCCGGCAGGGCGCCGTCATCGGTGGCGACCCGGGCGCGCCCGGCGGCCAGGGCGCTTTCCAGCAGGACCGGGTCCATGGCGGCGTTCTGTTCCAGGATGCGCTGACGCAACCGGGCCTCGACCACGAAATACATCTCGTTCAGCAGGTCGGGCGGCAGGGCCGTGCGTTCCACCGTCGCGGCGTGCAAGGCCGGATTGGCCTTGGCGCGTTCGACGGCAGTCTCGGTGGCGGCGCGCGAGAGGCGGGCGCCGTCGTTTCGCAACAGACTGCCCAAGGTGTCGTCGTCGCCGCGCTGGACGATGATCTCGGACACCGCCTCGGACACGGTCGCTCGTTCGGACACGGCCTTCAGATGAGCCTGGCCCTTGGAGCGGACGACGCCCAGCAGGTCGTCGTCGGTCAGGACGGTGGAGGCGCGCAGCACCGCCTCGGCCACGGCCACCTCGTCATTGGCCAGGCGGCGAATCAAGCCACGCGGCGCGTCGGGCGACAGGGCGAAGCGCGCCGACAGCTCGGCACGGACGGCGGTCTCCATCTCGGCGGTCAGGTCGGTCAGGACGGAATCGTAAAGCGCGTCCTCGGCGGCGCTTCTGTGGGCCGCGCCGAAGAAGTGTTCGGTCAGTTCGCGCAGAAGGGCGCGGCGCTTTTCGGAGGACTGCTCCTGGGCCAGCAGGATCAGGTCCGGCAGGCGCGACCCGGTCTCGACCGGCTCCATCGTCTCGACGTCGCTCATGGCAGGCTCGGATCGGCGTTGGGGACCGGTGCGCGTCGGCCCTGGGCATCGCGCGTGGGTTGCTGGATGTCCGGAGGCGCGGCAAGATCCAGCGCCACGCTGTCGAAGAAGACGGGCTCTGGGATCACCGTCGGATCGGGCTGGCGGCCGGCGGCGCGGTGCACCGAATAGTACCGGGCCTGGGGCTGGCCGGAGGCGGGGGCCATGGTCGGGGCCGGGCTCAGCTGGACTGGAGCGGCCTCGGTGGTCTCGCGCGGGGGCTGGACCGCTGCGCCGTCGGCGGCGGCGCGCTGGGACTGGAGCCGGAAGATGGGCGCGTCGCGACGCG
This sequence comes from Brevundimonas aurifodinae, assembly GCF_040195595.1. Lineage (NCBI taxonomy): Bacteria > Pseudomonadati > Pseudomonadota > Alphaproteobacteria > Caulobacterales > Caulobacteraceae > Brevundimonas > Brevundimonas aurifodinae. The sequence continues at coordinate 136,624 of NZ_JBEGDD010000004.1, read as the reverse complement.
GAGCGATCGGGTCGCCGTCCGCCGAGGAGGGCGGCGGGGCCGACGCGTAGGTCGGCTGGACCATCGAAGATGCAGGCGGCGGGGGCGGCGCGGGCTCTGCGCGAACCGGGGTGACGGGTGCGGGCGGTGGGGCGCGGACCGGGGCGGCCGCCATTTCGGTGGTGGCGTAGGACAGGGGGTCGGGCACGCCGGGCGCGAAGGCTGGGGCGACGCGCGGTCCGATCCAGGCGCTGGCGGGGGTCAGGCCGCCGTCCGTGACCGGCATCGGCGGATTGAACGGCTGCATCGCCGGGCGGGCCAGGCTCCGGGACGGGGCGACGCGGCGCGGAATGATGTCCCGGCGCACGCGGGCGGCGGCGATGTCGGCGGGCGTCGTCGAGGTCGTGCGATTGGCCCAGGACAGGTAGCGCGGCCCGGTCGGCGCGGCGTGCTGGGCCTGAGCCGTGCCCGCCACCGTCAGGCCCACGGCGGCGGCCGCGAGCGCGAGCCGCGTCCGCCGGCTCGGTCGACGCTGGGCGGGGTCTGTCGGCGTGACGGCCAAGGCGGAGCTCCGGTCCGTGAGGGACTGGCTTTCAGCGTAGCGGAGCGCGGCTTAACCCGGGGCTAACGCGGGTTAAGGCCTCAGGCCCGTGACGCCAGCACGCGCCGCTGGATCGCGGTGGTCGCGGCGTTGAGCATCAGACCCAGGATGGCGAGGCAGACGAGGGCCGCCAGAAGCTCGGCTGTGCGCAGGCGATTGCCGGCCTCCAGCAGGCGCCAGGCCAGGCCCTGGGTGGCGCCCGAGCCGGACACGAACTCGGCCACCACCGCCCCCACCACCGACAGTCCGGCGGCCACGCGAACCCCCTCCAGGGCGAAGGGCAGGGCCGAGGGCAGCCGCAGCCGGGTCAGACGCTGAAGCGGGGTCGCGCTGTGCAGGTCGAACAGCCGTTCCAGATCCGGATCGGCCGATTTCAGCCCGGTCAGGACGCCGGAGAAGACGGGGAAGAAGGCCACGGCGGCGGCCAGCGCGATCACCGCCCGGTCGGCGTGATCCAGCCCCGCCCAGATCAGCACCAGGGGCGCGATAGCGACGATCGGCGTGACCTGCAACGCGACAGCCAGAGGAGCCACGGCCTGTTCCGCCGGCCGGCTGAGCGAGACGGCTATGGCCAGGCCGCCGCCCAGGACGGTCGCCACCATCAGCGCCTGGAAGGCCATCCAGAAGGTCTGGAGCGCCGAACCCGCAAGCACGGGCGCGTTCTCGACCAGGGCGACGGCCACGGCGCTGGGCGGGGGCAGGAAGTAGACGGGGACCTCCAGCAGGCGGCAGGCGGCCTCCCAGCCGCCCAGGAGAAGGGCGGTCAGCAGCAAGGCGGGCAGGGCGTCGATCAGGCGCTTCATGCGGCGACCGGCATGGCGTGAGACAGGCCACTGGCCACCGCCTCGACGGCGTCGCGGAAGGCGGGGTCGCGCCGCCAGCCCTCGGGCCTGGGCAGAGGGCCGGGCATGGGCACGTCGGCGACGGCGCGGCCGTCGGCGGCGGACAGCACGACCACGCGGCCGGCCAGATAGGCGGCCTCCTCGACGTCGTGGGTCACGAAGACCATGGCCAGGGGACGCTCGGCCCACAGCCGGTGCAGGTCCTCGATCAGGCCGCGTCGGGTGATCGAGTCCAGCGCCGCGAACGGCTCGTCCAGCAGCAGGAGCTCGGGACGGATCGACAGGGCCCGGGCGAGGGACACGCGCATGGCCATGCCGCCGGACAGCTGGCGCGGGCGGGCGGTGGTCCGGTCGCCCAGGCCCACGGCGGCGAGGGCCAGATCGGCGCGGTGGCGGGCCTCGGCGGCCGGGACGCCGGACAGCTCCAGCGGCAGGGCGACGTTGGTCCGGGCGTCGGCCCAGGGCATCAGGGTCGGGCTCTGGAACACGAAGCCGGTGGCGTTCGGCTGGGCGGGGCGCTGGACCGATCCCTCTGCGGGAGCCTCCAGTCCCGCGAGCAGCCGCAGGGCCGTGGACTTGCCCGCGCCTGACGCCCCGACCAGGGCGACGATCTCGCCGGGGGCGACGGCAAGGGTCAGGGGGCCGAGCGCGGGCCGGTCGGCGTAGCGGACCACGGCCTGATCCAGCCGCGAGATACAGCTCTCCGCCCCTTGGGCGGAGACAGGCCGCGCAGCGGCCAGAGGCGGGCCCGTCATCGCCTCACCGTCCTGCCTCGGCGGCCTGCGCGATATGCTGCAGCAACCCCGCCAAGTCCCGACGAACCCACCCGGCCGAAACCCGTAGCGTTCGGACACCCTGCTCCGCCAGCCATCGATCGCGCCTAGCATCGTGAGCCGCCTGCGCCTCTTCATGATGCGTCCCGCCGTCGACCTCGACGGCCAGGCGGGCGGCGTCGCAATAGAAGTCGAGGATGTAGGGGCCGAGCGGGTGCTGGCGGCGGAACTTCAGCCCGTTCAGGCGTTTGTCGCGGAGCCAGTTCCACAGCGCGGCCTCGGGCGTCGACATGGACTTTCGCAGAGTGCGGGCACGGTGGAGGGCTTCCGGGTCGGGGTTCATGAGGGATGGGGGTGCGAGAACGGGCCCGCCTCTGGCGGCTTCGCCGCCTGTCTCCGCCCAGGGGGCGGAGAGCCGGTAGTGGAAAATCTAGCCACGGCCGGGCAGGAAGGCGTCGGTGAAGGCGTCGCGCCAGCGCAGGTCCAGCGGATAGACGCCGGACTGGCTGGTCACCTCGAAGAAGGCGCGCCAGCGGTCGAGGGTCATGGTCCCGAGACCATACAGGGCGGCGTCTCCACCGTCGACGATGCCGTATTCGCTGAGCTTGGCGCGGGCCTGGTCGAGCACGTCCTGCGTCATCTCGGGGTTGGCCTGGCGGATCAGGGCGTCGGCGGCGGCCGGGTCGCCCCGCATATAGTCGCGCCAGCCCTCGGCCGAGGCGGCGATGAAGGAGCGCAGGGCCGTGGCGTTGTCCCGGGCGAAGCCGTCCGGCGCCAGGACCATGGTGGCGTAGGAGGGATAGCCCTCGTCGGCCAGCAGGAAGACGCGGGGCTCGAAGCCGGCCTCCTTCTGGATCGTATAGGGCTCTGAGGTCAGATAGCCCTGCTGGACCGCGCGTTCGTCGGCGATGAAGGGGGCGGGGTTGAAGTTGTATTTGCGGACCTGGTCGTCGGTGAAGCCGTATTTGGCCTTCAGCCAGACCCAGAAGGCGGTGATGGAGGCGTCGGCCAGCAGGAACGGGCGCCCGGTTAGGTCGGCGATGGTCTCCAGCGCCGGGTCGGGGTGGGCGATCAGGACCTGGGGGTCCTTCTGGAAGAAGGCGGCGACGGCCTTCACCGGCGCGCCTTCGGCCACGAGGTTCAGGGGGATGAAGCTGTTGGAGCCCATGCCGAGCTCCACCGCGCCGGCCGCCAGCAACTGGGGCACGTTCACGCCGGGTCCGCCCTGGATGATCTGGACGTTCAGCCCGCGCCGCTCATAGGCCCCGGACGCCAGCGCCTGGTAGAAGCCGCCGTGCTCGGCCTGGGCGCGCCAGTCGGTGGCGAACCGGATGCGGACCCGGCCCTGGTCATCGACGGGGGCCTCGGAGCCCGAGCATGACGCCAGACCCATGGCGGTGACGGCAACGCCGCCCACCAGCAGAAGGCGGCGGCTGACGAGGCTGTGAGTCGCGGGAGGCGGCATGGCCCGGACGATAGGGGTCGGGAAGGGGGAAGGGAAGGCGACGCTTTGGCCCGCGGGAAAAGCGATCTCAGGCCGACTGCATCAGCTTCTTTGCCGCCTGAGCCAGGAAGCCGGATCGAGTATAACCATGTGCCTCCGCGTAACTATCGATGTCGCGCAGGGCATCCTCGGGCAGGGTGATGTTGACCCTTACAGCGCGCGAACGGACCTCGGCGCGGACGAGGATGGCGACACCGTCGCGATTGTCCGGGTCGGTCATCACCGTTTCCAGGCTGCTGGGTTCCGGGACAGGTTCGCCGTCTTCCGCCAGACCTTCCAGATGAAGGGCGAGAGCCTCCTCAGCGAAAGCGCGCGCCTCGTCCAGCGTCGCACCGGCCGTTGCCAGCCCGGGCAGGTCGGGGAAATGAACGCCATAGTCGCTGTCGGCGTCCTTGTGGATCAGGGCGATGAACTGGGCCATTCGAGTTACCTCAAGCTGATCTGGGCCTGACGCTCGATTGAACGCAGGGTCGCGATCGGAAAGTCGCGTTTGGGATGGGGAACGGTGACCCGCCCCGTCTTGGTCGGGTGGCGGAACTGCTTGTGCGAACCCCTCTGCGCAACCTCGATCCATCCGTCGGCGTGCAAGGCCTTGATGACGTCGCGACTGTTCACATGCGTATAAATACACACAATAGGAGCGACGATCAAGCTGTACGACAGGGGAGCGGTCGGGCTCAAGCAGCGAGCGGCCGCGCCGCGAGCGGTAGCCCCGCTTCGGTCGGGCTCAAGCAGCGAGCGGCCGCGCCGCGAGCGGTAGCCCCGCTTCGGTCGGGCTCAAGCAGCGAGCGGCCGCGCCGCGAGCGATAGCCCACTCCAAAATTGAGCGAGGGGACGAAAGCCCGGTCGAACCGGTACTCGCGTCCCCTCGCCAAGTCCGGGTTGGGACTTGGCCGTTGAGGTTCAGGACCCTGGCTTCGGCATCCGCGAGGCGAACCCCGGAGATGGTCGGCTGTATCCTGGCGGCTCCTGTCCGACGCCGGTCCGGTGTGGCTTGCGCCGCGCCGTCGTTCGTCGATCCCGGCCTGGTTCCTGTCTGCCCCGCGCCGAAACGCTAAAGGCTTGAGGCCTGGGCCCTGCCCGGGATTTCCGCGTCCACCGAAGTGGCTTGGAACCCTTGGTCAGAGAGCCGGACCGACCCGCTTGAAGTCCCGGCTCTCACCGGATTTCCGCGCCGCCGTGTCCCTCGGCCTGTTGACGTTCGCGCCAAACCCGGTAGACGGCAAGCGCTCGATCTCGCCCCGCTGTGCAACATGGCCCGGGGCTCGGTGGACAACCCTGTGAAGATCAGTGGACGGATCGGATTCGCGGCGGCGAATCAGGGATTTGGCTTGTCCACAGAATCCGCTCAGCCGGAGACCAGGGCCTCGCGTTTCGCCTCGAGTTCCAGCCACTCCTCCTCGGCGGCGTCCAGTTTGGCGCGTGCCGCGTCCAGCGCCTTCATGGTCGCGTCGAAGCCGGAGGGGTCGCGGCTGTAGAAATTCACGTCCGCCAGGCGCGCCTCGTGGACGGCGATGTCGGCGGGCAGGGCGGCGATGAGGGCGTCCAGCTCCTTGAGGCGGTGCTGGTCCTTGAAGGAGAGCTTTTTTTGAGGGCCGGGGGTCGAGGGACGAGGGTCGAGAGAGGGCGTCGGAGTGGCAGCAACCGGGGCCGCCTTGCCTTCGACCCTCGACCCTCGTCCCTCGTCCCTCGACAGAAACCCCGGGTTCTGGCGGATGAAATCGGTCCAGCCGCCGGGGGTCTCGACGATGTCGCCGCGCCCGTTCATGCCGATGGTGGAGGTGGCCAGGCGGTCGACGAAGTCGCGGTCGTGGCTGACCAGGATCAAGGTGCCGTCGTAGCCGTCCAGCAGCTCCTCCAGCTTGTCGAGCGTCTCCATGTCCAGGTCGTTGGTGGGTTCGTCCAGCACCAGCATGTTGGCGGGCTTGGCCAGGGCGCGGGCGATCAGCAGGCGATTGCGCTCCCCGCCCGACAGGGTCGAGATCGGCTGGCGCAGCTGGCCCTCCTGGAACAGGAAGTCCTTGGCGTAGGCGGCGACGTGCTTGGAGTGGCCGCGCACCAGGATGGAGTCGCCGCCGCCGGGCGTCAGGGCGTCCCACAGGGTCATGTCGGACTTCAGGCCCTCGCGGGACTGGTCGAGGTAGACGGGTTCCAGGTTGGCGCCGAGCTTGATCGTGCCCTCATCGGGGGCCAGTTCGCCCAGCAGCAGCTTGACGAGCGTCGTCTTGCCCGCGCCGTTTGGGCCGACGATGGCCAGCCGGTCGCCGCGGATGACGCGGGTGGTGAAGTTCTTCAGGATGACGCGCTCTCCCTGCTCCAGCTCTCCGCCCGCTGGGCGGAGACCGGCGGCGGAGCCGCCAGAGGCGGGCCCATGCGGTGAGGACTCGCCCGCCTCTGGCCGCCCTGCGGCCTGTCTCCGCCCAGGGGGCGGAGAGAAGAAGCTCTTGGACACGCCCTTCAGGTCGGCGACCAGCTTGCCAGAGGTGACGCCGGAATCGACGCCGAGATGGATCTCGCGGGGGATGTCCTTGACCCGGAGCGCCCGATCCTGACGCATGGCCTCCAGAGCGCGGGCGCGGCCTTCGTTGCGGGTCCGCTGGGCGGTGATGGAGCGGTAGAAGGTGTAGGTCTCGGCCTCGATGCGCTTGTTGAGGCGGCGAAGGCTCTCGGCCTCCTCTTCCTGGACCTTGGCGGCCCAGTCGTCGAAGGCGTCGAAGCCCTTGTTCAGGGTGCGGACGCGGCGGTGTTCCAGCCAGTGGCAGGACTGGGTCACGCGGTTCAGGAAGGCGCGGTCGTGGGAGACGATCAGGGCGGCGCACTTGGCGGCGATGATCTCCTTTTCCAGGAGCTCGATGGCCAGGATGTCCATGTGGTTGGTCGGCTCGTCGAGCAGCAGCAGGTCGGGCTCCTCGGCGAAAGCCTTGGCCAGGGCGGCGCGGCGGATCTCGCCGCCGCTGAGGCCCCTGGCGGATTTCTCGGGGGACATGCCGAAGGTGGTCAGCCAGGCCTCGGCCATCCAGGGCTCGGCACCGCCCGAGGTGGCGTAGTCGAGCAGGGTCTCGCCGACGATCAGCGGCTCTTGCGGGACATAGGCGAAGCGGGTGCCGGCCTGGACCGAGCGGTCGCCGCTGTCGGCCTCGATCAGGCCCATGACCAGCTTCATCAGCGTCGACTTGCCCGCGCCGTTGCGGCCCACCAGGCAGGACCGGGTGCGCGGCTCGATCGCCAGGTCGACGCCCTCGAACAGAGGACGCTGACCGTCCTGGAGACGGACGTCCTTGAGGGCGACGAGAGGGGGGCGGGCGGAAGAGCGGGGAGCCATGAACAACCTAAATCCTCCACCGCGCAGCGGGGGAGGGGGACCGCGGAGGCCGCTTGGCCGACGGGGTGGAGGGGGCGGAGACAGTTGTGATCTAGGGGATGAGCAGCATCTGCGCCATAGGACGCAGAGTCGATGTGTCCGCCCCCTCCACCACGCTTCGCGCGGTCCCCCTCCCCCGTTTCGCTGCGCTCACAAGGGAGGATCAGCAAGGCCAACGCGAAGTCTGGCGATCTGCAGGACACCTTCGGCGGCCTCGGCCGCATCATGCAGAACCTCGGTAGCGGGGATGCGGACGACCTCGATGCCTTGGACGTTCAGCCAGGCGGTTCGGCGTGCGTCCTTTTCGGGATTGTCGGCGGTTTCATGCACTCGGCCGTCGATCTCGATCGCCAGCTTGGCTGGGGCGCAGAAGAAGTCGAGGATGTAGGGACCGACTGGGTGTTGGCGGCGGAAGTTCGGGCGGCCAGACACACGCTGGCGAAGGTAGGCCCACAAGGCCGCCTCGGGCGGCGTCATCGCGCGGCGGAGACTTCGTGCGCGTTTCTGGGTAAGGACCGGCGCTCTCATGATTGAAACCTCGCACGCTTCCGCCCCCTCCACCACGCTTCGCGCGGTCCCCCTCCCCCGCTGCGCGGTGGAGGATTGATGGCGTTCTGGCAGACCAAGCGTCTGGAGGAGATGACCCGCGAGGAGTGGGAGAGCCTGTGCGACGGGTGCGGGCTGTGCTGCCTGATCCGGTTCGAGGACGAGGACACCGGCGAGGTCGTGCCGACCAAGGTCCACTGCAAGCTGTTCGACGGCGGGCTGTGCCGCTGCACCGACTATGAGAACCGCATCGAACATGTTCCTGATTGCATCCAGCTGACGCCCTGGAACATCGAGACGCTGAAGTGGATGCCGCTGTCGTGCGCCTATCGCCGGCTGGACGAGGGGCGGGGGCTGGCGGACTGGCATCCGCTGGTGTCGGGCGACCCCGAGACCGTCCACACGGCGGGAGTTTCGATCCGGGGACTGACGGTGTCGGAGGAGACCCTGGCCGAGCCGGAGGACGCGCTGGACTTCGAGGCGTCGGACTGGGTCGAGGAACGGGGCGTGTGACACCGGTGGACCGCTAACGATTTGTTCGGCATGCCCGATTAACGCTGTTCGCCTTGCCGGGAGAATCGCGTGGCTAGAAACGAAGCGTTCGACCGGCTGACGGAACTGGCGGCGTCCCTGTTCCAGGCTCCTATCGCCCTGATCACGGCGGTAGACGACGAACGTCAGTGGTTCCGGTCCAATCGCGGCTACGGTGCCGACCAGACGACGCGCCAAGAGTCCTTCTGCCGCCACATGATCGGCCAGCCGGCGGGATCGACCCTGACGGTGCCGAACGCCACGCTGGACCCGCGCTTCGTCGCAAACAGGCTGGTGGCCGAGGAGGGGGTGAGGTTCTACGCCGGTGCCGTCATCACGACGTCTGACGGGCATCAGGACGGCGCGGTCTGCGTCATCGACACGGTCTCCCGCGAGGTGCCCACCGCCGGCCAGATGGAGAGCCTGAAGCTGCTGGCGCAGCTGGCGGGCCAGGAGATCGACAACGCCCGCCTTATGCGCAGACAGGCCGAGCATACGGCCATGCTGGAGATGTCGGAGGCGATGGCCGGGGTCGGCCACTGGCGCTATGACGTCGTGACCGAGAAAATCACATGGTCGGATGAGGTCTATCGTATCCACGGCCTTGAGCCGCAGTCGATCGAACCGAAGATGGACGACCTGGCCGGCTTGTATCACGCCGACGACCTGACCGCCGTGCGGGCACTGATGGCGCGGACGCTGGAGACGGGCCAGGGCTACGACACCCGTCTGCGGGCGTGGAGGGGCGCGGACGAGCGGGTCACCCGCGTGAACGCGCGCGCCGAGCTGGACGAGGACGGTCGGCCGGTGGCGATCTTCGGCGTGTTCCAAGACATCACCGAGATGGTCCGGGCCCAGAGCGCGTTGGAGACCAGCGAGGCCCGCTATCGCATGCTGGCCGAGACGGCGACCGATATCGTGACTCGCTTCGATCCGACCGGGAAGTTCCTCTACGTCTCGCCGTCGGTGCGGCATGTCCTGGGCCGCGAACCAGAGCAGATGCTGGGCAAGGATTGCACCGGGATCATTCCGGAAGAGGATCTGGCCATCATCCGCGAGACGCTGACGGCCTATGTCGCTGCCGGTCCGGAGGCGGCACCGCCAAGATACGAATACCGCGCCCTGAAGGCCGATGGCAGTGCGCTCTGGCTGGAAGCCACGCCGCGGGCGATCCGCGACGAGCGGGGACGACTGGTGGAGTTCCACGACTGCGTTCGCGACATCACTGCCCGCAAGGCCTCAGAACAGGCGCGGCAGGAATTGCTAGACACGCTGAGGCTGGCCGAGGATCTGGCCGGGCTGGGCTCGTGGAAGCTGGACGCGATCACGGGCCAGGTGCGGTGGTCGGACCAAGTCTATCGCATCCACGGGGTCGACTCGCGGTCGTTCGACCCGAGCCTGGACGACGCCGTCGAATTCTATCATCCCGACGACCGGCAGGCGGTCCGCGACTGGTGCGCGAACGCGATCGAGACGGGCGAGGGCGGAGAGTTTCGGCTGCGTCTCATCCGGGCCGACGGCGAGGAGCGGATCGTCGTGTCCCAGTGCCGACCCGAACGCCGGGATGGGCGCACGGTCGCCCTGTACGGTGTGTTCCAGGACGTCACCGAGCGGGTGCGGGCCGAGGATGTCATCCGCACGAGTGAGGCTCGCTATCGTCTGCTGGCCGACAACTCGACCGATGTGATCGCCGTCTATGGGCTGGACGGGGTGTTCCGCTATCTGTCCCCAGCTATCGAGGGGCCAATGGGGTTCAAGGCCGAAGAGTTGGTCGGGCGACCATTCAGCGCCTTTATGCATCCGGACGATGTGGAACCGGTGAGAAAGGCGTTTCTCGCCTATGCACGGGCGTCGGTCGACGCGGCCTCGCCACGAATTCCCTACCGGGCGATCCGCAAGGACGGCCAGATGGTCTGGCTAGAGGCCCACCCCAGACTGATCCGGGACGATCAGGGACGCGGTGTCGAGTTCCAGGACGTGATTCGCGACATCACCGAGACCAAGGCGCTGGAAGACGAACTGATCGGGGCCAAGGAGGCGGCCGAGAAGGCGGCAAAAGCCAAGTCCGAGTTCCTGGCCAACATGTCCCACGAGTTGCGAACGCCGCTGACCAGCGTGATCGGCTTCTCGGGCCTGTTGCAGGACAGCGAGGCCCTGCCGGAGGCCGAGCGGCGATACGCCGACCGGATCGGGACGGCGAGCGAGGCTCTGCTGGGGGTCATCAACGACATCCTGGACTATTCCAAACTGGAGGCCGAAGCGGTCGGTCTGGACCCCCGGCCGTTCGATCCCGCCGAGATGGCGCGGGGCGCGACGGGCATCGTGGAAGCCCAGTGCGCCGCCAAGGGCGTGGGGCTGGTGGTCGAGGTGGACCCGACCCTGCCGTCGACCCTGATGGGCGACGCGGGGCGGCTCCGGCAGGTTCTGCTGAACTTCCTGTCGAACGCGGCGAAATTCACGATGTCGGGCGAAGTCCGGGTCGCGATCGGCTGGCGCGAGGACCGGATGAGGATCGCCGTCAGCGACAGCGGCATCGGCATCGCCGCCGACAAGATCGACGCCCTGTTCGAGCGGTTCACCCAGGCCGACGCCTCGACCACGCGAGTCTATGGCGGGACGGGGCTGGGGCTGGCCATCAGCCGGCGGCTGATCGAGATGATGGGCGGCGACATCGGGGCCACGAGCCGACCGGGCGAGGGCTCGACCTTCTGGTTCGAGGTGCCCTTGCCGGTGGCGGAAGTCGCCAGCGCGGTCGAGACCAGCGCGGGCATGGACCTGCCGGCCGGGCTGCGGGTGCTGATGGCCGACGACGCGCCCGCCAACCGCGAACTGGTCCGGATCATCCTGCAGGGATGGGAGGTTGATCTGACCACGGTCGAGAACGGGGCCGAGGCGGTCCAGGCCGCCGCCGGTGGGGCGTTCGACCTGGTCCTGATGGACGTGCACATGCCGGTGATGGACGGGATGGACGCGACGCGCGCCATCCGGGCCCTGCCCGGGTCGGTCGGGCGCGTGCCGATCCTGGCGCTGACGGCCAATGTCCAGCCGGAACAGATCGGGGCCTGCCGGGCGGCCGGCATGGACGCCCATGTCGGCAAGCCGATCCAGGTCGTCGCGCTGATCGAGGCGATGGCCATGGCGATCAACGACACGCGGCGCGACCGGGATGGGGAGAAGGCCGCGTGAGCGCCCATGTCATGATCGTCGAGGACGACGAGAACGTGCGCGAGATGATGGACATCGCCCTGAGCCAGGCGGGGTATCAGGTCTCGGCCGTGTCGAATGGCCAGTCGGCGCTGGACCTGTTGAACCGGCAACGGTTCCAGCTGGTATTGCTGGACGTGCATATGCCGAGGATGAACGGGCTGGAGCTGCTGGGCGCCATGAGACGCATGAAGACCGCGCCGCCGGTCGTCATGGTCAGCGCCAACACCCAGGGCGACACCGTGCGGCAGGCGCTGAGCCTGGGGTGTTCGGGATATCTGGCCAAGCCGTTCTCGCCCCGCGACCTGGTCGAGCGGGCCCGCTGGGCCATAGCCGGCCCCGTGCCGATGACGATGCACTAGGGACCATTGCGGCGGCTTCGCTGTTTTCGTCAGTCATCCGAAGACGCGCCGAATTCCTTATTGAAAACAGGTCCTGAAAAGATCGAGACGGCCTGAACGCGCCCGCATACGCCGGTCCGCTATAGTTTGGGCATGACGGGATATCAGGACAGACCGGGGCGGCCCCCGGCGGGCGACGACGACTGGGCCCTGCAGCGCAAGGCGAACCAGCGGCGTCTGATCGAAGCGGCCGAAGCGCGCCTGTTGAACGAGACGATCGCCGACGACGACGCGGTGGCGGCCGACCGGCATGTGCGCGCGATCACCAATCTGGCGAAGGCGGTGGTGGCGGTGGAGGCGATCCGGCCACCGCGCCCTACGCGCGCCGACCAGGAAAATGAGGAAGACATGGGCAGACGCCAAGATGACGATCCAGCCGTTGTGGCAGCCCTGCGCGCCGAGCTGCGCGAGCGATACGATCTTCTCGAGGCCAAGAGAGAGCTTCGAAGCCGGGCTGATGGCGTTGGATCAGGAGGGGCTTCAGAAGGAGAAGGCCTGGAACCCCAACCTTGGGGACCATCAGGAGCCGCCGACGACGGACTGGCGCACCTGGCTGATGCTTGGGGGACGGGGCGCGGGCAAGACCTTCGCCGGGGCCTTCTGGCTGCATGAGCTGGCGCGCAAGACGGACAACCTGACACTGGCTCTGGTCGGACCGGCGCTGCACGACGTGCGCGAGGTGATGGTCGAGGGGCCGTCCGGGCTGAAAGGCGTGGCCGCCGAGGGGGAGCGGCCCCGCTGGGAAGGGGGCCGAAAGCGGCTGATCTGGAAGAGCGGCAGCGTGGCCTATGCGTTCTCGGCCGAGGACCCGGACAGCCTGAGAGGGCCCCAGTTCCACGCGGCTTGGGCCGACGAATTCTGCGCCTGGCGCGAGCCCGACCGGGTGATCTCGAACCTGAGGTTCGGCCTGAGGCTGGGCCCGGCGCCGCGGCTGGTGGTGACGACGACGCCCCGGCCGACCCCGGCGCTGAAGCGACTGATGGCCGAGCCGGACCTGGCGACGAGTCGGGGGGCCACGGCGTTGAACGCCAAAAACTTGTCGCCCGGGTTCCTGAGCCATGTACGGCGTCTGTATGGCGGCACGCGGCTGGAGGCGCAGGAGCTGGAAGGGCTGGTGGTCGAGGCGGACGGGGCGCTGTTCCGGGCCGAGGACCTGGCGCGGGCGAAGGGCGCGCGACCGGCCTGGCTGGAGCGGATCGTGGTGGCGGTCGATCCGCCCGCGAGCGCCCATGGCGACGCCTGCGGGATCGTGGCGGCCGGGCGTCGGGACGGCAGGGCCTTCGTGCTGGCCGATCGATCGGCGCGGGGGCTGAGCCCCCTGGGCTGGGCGAGACGCGCGGTCGACACGGCCCGGGAGTTCGGAGCGACCGAGATCGTGGCGGAGGCCAACCAGGGCGGCGAGATGGTTCGCACCGTCCTGGTCCAGGCCGGCTGCGCGACACCGATCCGCCTGGTTCACGCCTCGCGCGGAAAGCGGGCGCGGGCCGAGCCGGTGGCGGCCCTGTACGAGCAGGCGCGGGTGATCCACTGCGCGGCCATGCCGGCGCTGGAAGAAGAACTGATGGCCCTGGGGGGCGAGGACACGCGCCGCAGTCCGGACCGGGCCGACGCCCTGGTGTGGGCGGTGACGCATCTGCTGCTGGCCCGCGGCGCGGGGCCGCGCCTGAGGGTGCTGTGAGCCCGAATATCGACAGACGAGGAGAGACCCATGTCCATAGACACCTATGCCGCCTTTGCGGCCTCGCCGTCCGCGCCCGCGCGGCGCTTGCAGGCGGTGACCCCGGCTGACGGGGCCGACCTGCCGTCGCTGGCCAAGGCCCTGTTCATCGGGGCGGCGGGCGACCTGAGGATCGTGCCGGTCGCCTCGCTCGACGGCGAGGCGGTGACGCTGAAGAACCATCCGATCGGCTATGTCGCCGTGCAGACGCGCCGGGTGATGGCCACGGGGACGACGGCCGCCCACATCGTGGCCCTGTTCGACTGATGATCGGTCTGGACCTGAGCACGCCGACGGTGGCGTTGCGCGGCGCGGTCCCCTTGCCCCTGCTGATCGATTTCGCCGAGGGACGGTATCAGAGACAGGGTCTGGTGGCGGCCAGCTTCACCGATCTGCCCGGCGCGAGCTTCGGCCGGGCTGGGGTCGGTCTGGCGCCGCGCGCCGACGGGACCCTGGCGACGGCGGCGGCCAACATGCCCCGGATCACCGACCGGGGGCTGTTGCTGGAGCCCGAGGCGACCAACCTGTTCACCCATTCCAACGATTTCGCGAACGCGGTCTGGGCCGGGGTGGGGACGCGGGCCGGCGGCTTTCCCGCGCCGGACGGGACGAACACGGCCGTCGAAATCACCATGCCCAACATGGCCACCGTGCTGGTGAGGGCCCTGACGGGAGTCGGCGTGACGGGCGGGATATCCGGCAAGGTGTTCGTGAAATCCGCCGAGAGCCAGCCCTGGAACTTCCTGGTCCGGAACAACACGACGGCCCAGAACCTGAACGAACGGTCGATCGACCTCTCGACGAACCCGTCCGGCACGGTGAACGGCTGGACCGTGACGCCGATGGCCGGTGGCTGGTTCGAGGTGGCCTTCATCCGGACCCTGGGCATTGGGGCCGGCGATGCGATCGCGATCTACTATGGCAACGCAGGCGCGAACCAGAACGGGCGCAAGCTTCAGGTCTGGGGCGGAAACTTCTTTCAGTCGGCCACCCCGGGCTCGCCCATCCCGACCGGCGCGAGCCCTGTCACGCGAGGCGCGGACATGGCCAGCGTCGTCGTTCCGACGAACGCCACCACCTGGGAAGCGGTCCATGGCGACGCGAACATCGTGGTCGGTGGGTCGGTGACGCCCGGCGCGACGTTCGACCTGGTCGCCGGCCGGCCGTGGCTGAACGGCTTCCTCAAGCGGCTGACCATGCGCTGAGGGGCTTCAGGCCCCCACCCAGACGATGTTTCGACCGGAACCCGGTCAAGGAGACCCCATGCCCCTGTTTCCCTGGCGGCCCGGCAGGGCCGCGCCCGAAGCCAAGCAGAGCCGAAGCGGGCCGCTGATCGCCCTGACCGGGGCGGGGCGGCCCCGGTGGACGCCGCGAGACTATGCCAGCCTGGCGGGCGAAGGGTTCGCCCGCAACGCCGTGGCCTATCGCTGCGTGCGGATGATCGCCGAGGCCTGCGCGGCCACGCCCCTTGTGGTGTTCGTCGACGGGGTCCGCGACGACGCCCATCCCGTCGCGCGGCTGATGCGCAAGCCGAACCCGGAACAGTCGGGCGCGGAGTGGCTGGAAGGGTTGTACGGCGCGCTGCAGACGGCGGGGAACGCCTATGCGGAGGCGGTCGGAGACGCACTTTCCGATGCCGGATCCGCAAGCGGATCCGGTGGCCCTGAGGAGTTGTGGACCCTGCGGCCCGACCGGGTGACGGTGGTTCCGGGCAAGGCCGGGTGGCCCGAAGCCTATGAGTATTCCGTCGGCGGACGATCGGTGCGGATCGCGCGGGCGGCGGACGGATGGATGCCGGTGATGCATCTGAGGCTGTGGCATCCGACGGACGATCATTACGGCTTTTCGCCGATCGAGGCGGCGGCCTCGGCCATCGATGTGCACAACGCGTCGGGGGCCTGGAACAAGGCGCTGCTGGACAATGCGGCGCGGCCCAGCGGGGCCCTGGTGTTCGACAGCCGCGACGGCGAGCACCTGACCGAGGCGCAATTTGCCGCGCTGAAGGCCGAGCTGGCCGACGCGCATTCGGGGGCGGGCAATGCCGGGCGGCCACTGGTGCTGGAAGGCGGGCTGGACTGGAAGCCGATGTCGATGAGCCCGGCCGACATGGACTTCATCGCCGGGAAACACGCGGCGGCGCGCGAGATCGCCCTGGCCTTCGGGGTGCCGCCGCAGCTGCTGGGAATCCCCGGCGACGCGACCTACGCGAACTATCGCGAGGCCAATGCCGCCTTCTGGCGGGGGACGGTGGTGCCCCTGGTGCGCAAGACCGCCGGGGCGCTGAGCGGATGGCTGGGCGGGCGGTTCGAGGGAGTGGAGATCACGCCGGACCTGGACGCGGTGCCGGCGCTGCAGCCCGAGCGGGACGCCCTGTGGGCGCGGTTGAGCGCGGCGAGCTTCCTGACCGACGAGGAGCGGCGGCGCATGGCGGGAGTGGGCGGATGAGCGGGGATCTGAAGAAGCTGGCGACGGCGCTGGGCGTGGCGCTGGCGATGCAGACGATCGCGGGGCTGGTCTGGGCCGGCGGCGCGGCGGCGCGGATCGGGACGCTGGAGGCGCGGGTCGGCGAACAGAGGCTGGTGGCCGAGCGGCTGGCCCGGCTGGAGGCGCAAGGTGAGGCGACGCGGGCGGCGCTGGTGCGGATCGAGACGCGGCTGGAGGAAGCCAGGTGAGGGGCAGAGAGGCGTGTTCTCCCTCCCCCTCGGGGGAGGGCAGGTCGCGAAGCGACCGGGTGGGGACGGCAAGGCAAACCAAGGCAGGCGAGAGTGCGGATCGCCTGGCCGCCCCCACCCGGTCTCCGTTTCACTCCGACCACCCTCCCCCGAGGGGGAGGGAGAGCGAGGGTGCGCTCTTGATCCAGGGCTATGCCTCGCTGTGGGGCGTGGCGGATCTGAACGGGGACGTGGTGGCCAAGGGGGCCTTCGCCGACAGCCTGAGGCGGACGGGCGCGCGCGGGGTGCGGATGCTGCATCAGCACGAGAGCCGCGCGGTGGTCGGGGTCTGGGACGAGGTGATCGAGGACGAGCGGGGCCTGTTCGTCCGGGGACGGATCGCCGACTGGTCGGCCGAGGCGCGCTATGCCCAGGCGCTGAGCCGGGCCGGGGCGCTGGACGGGCTGTCGATCGGGTTCAGGACAGCGAAGGCGCGGCGAGACGGTCGCTTGCGGGTGTTGTCGGGCGTGGATCTGTGGGAGGTGTCGCTGGTGACGTTTCCGATGCTGCCGGGGGCGCGGTTCCGGCCGGTCTAGCGGCGGCCCATGCAGTCGATCCAGTTCAGGGCGCGGGTGACGCCGCCGAGCGCGAACCAGGCGTCAGCGGGGCCGGCCTCGGACTGGTAGCTCCAGCGCATGCCGTTGGAGCGGCGCGCACCCGAGACGATGGCGTCGATCGCGGCGCGATCCGTGACATGGAACTCGTTGACCGTGTTGTCCCGGAATTCGGTCATGCCGACCAGGTCGATGGGACGGCGGCCGAAGGAGACGGACATCGGCTGGCCATCCTCGGTCGCGGACGGGACGACGGAGACCAGGCTGACCTCATGGGGCGCGCCGGGCGTCGGGCGGGCGATGCGCAGCGTCTGCGCATAGTCGTGCGGGTCGTTGGGAGGCGTCAAGGCCAGGACGACCGAGCAGTAGCCGTCGGGGCGGCAGGCCCCCAGGCTGTTCTGGAAATAGGCGCGGGTCTCTCCGAACGTCGAATGGGTGGTCGCCCCGCACTGCTGGGCCGCTTTGGTGGCGCCGGCGCAGGCCAGGAGGGCGGCCGCGAGGGCGGTGGCGCGGATCAGGGACATGGGGGCTCCTTTCGGAAGCTTTGCCGTTTCGAGGCAGCGGAGCATGCGCCCGGGAAGGCGTCAATCGGACGGAAGCTGACGAGCTGGATCAGGGCGTGGGTAGATACTCGGGCGGCAGCGGCACGGTCGGGGATTCCGCCTGCCAGTAGACGCTGACGATCCACCAGCGGGCGCCGTCGTCGAACAGCTGGATCGAGTTGATGCCGCGGAGGAAGGGTTGGGCGTCGGTCGCGGCGCGGCGCGCGTCGTAGGTCGAGAAGACATGGGCGATGCGGCCGAAGCGGTCGACGCGGCGGGCGATCTCGCGCTCGTGGAAGCCGTCGCGGACCAAGGTCGGACCGGCGCGGTCGACATACCCCTGGGGCGTGATGGCGGTCAGGACACCGAGGCCCTGGGGATTGGTCGACGTCGGCATCAGCTGGGCGGCTGGATGGAACAGGTAGCGCATCCGGTCCCAGTCGCGCGCCTCGCCCGCATCGCCGGAGATGACGTCGTAGAGAGCGGCGACGATGGCGTCCAACGAGGCGACGTCAGCGGCGAAGGCGGGGTTCGGCGCGGCGGCGACGGCTGGCGGCGCGGGCGCCGTCTGGGCCAGGGCCGGCGCGGTGGTCGCCAGGGCGAGGCCCGCGAGAACGGCAAGGGTCGATGGACGCATTTCGGAGATCCCCCGGTGAACCCGGGGAGACTGGCGCGAAGAGGGGCTGAGGGGAAGCGGGAAAGACCGGGTCCCTCACCCTTTCGCGCAAGTCCGATCGCTGCGCTCTCGGGCGCTCAAGCCCTCTCCCGGCCGGGAGAGGGAGAACAAGGGAACACCATGAAAGAGACCAAGACGGCTTCGGCTTCGCCCGAGGCGCGGGCGGCGCTGCACGAGATGATGGCGGCGTTCGAGGCGTTCAAAGGGGCCAACGACGCCCGGCTGAGCGAGATCGAGAAGAAGGCCTCGGCCGACGCGCTGCTGGAGGAGAAGGTGGCGCGGATCGACCAGGCGGTGGGTCAGGCCCAGGCGCGGCTGGACCGGGCGATGAGCGAGAGCCGGCGTCCGGGGATTGGGACCGAATCCGCGGCTGGCAGCCCCTCCGTCTCGGCCTTCGGCCGATCCACCTCCCCATTTCATGGGGAGGAGAAGAGCGCGTTCGACGGTTATGTGCGGACCGGGCGCGAGGTGGGGCTGGAGATCAAGGCGGGACTGAGCTCGGCGCCGACCTCGGGCGGCTATGTCGTGCCACCGGAAACGGAGCGGGCGATCGAGCGCCGGCTGATGGCGACCAGTCCGATGCGCGAGATCGCAACCGTGCGGACCGTGGCCTCGGGCGTGTTCAGGAAGCCGGTGTCGACGGCGGGTATCGCCAGTGGCTGGGTCGCCGAGACGGCGGCGCGGCCGGAGACGGATCCGGCCACCCTGGCCCTGCTGGAGTTCCCGGCAGCGGATCTGTATGCCAATCCGGCGGCGACGCAGGCGCTGCTGGACGATGCCCTGGTCGACCTGGACGAGTGGCTGGCCAGCGAGGTCGAGGACGCCTTCGCCGCGCAGGAGACCCAGGCCTTCGTCACCGGCGACGGAACAAATAAGCCGAAGGGCTTCCTGGGCTATTCGATCGTGGCGGACGCGAGCCACGCCTGGGGTGACATCGGCTATGTGGCGTCGGGCGCGGCGGGGGCCTTCGCGGCGTCCAGCCCGGCCGACAAGCTGATCGACCTGATCTATGCGCCCAAGGCCCAGTATCGACCCAACGGGCGGTTCGTGATGAACCGCAAGACGGTGTCGGCGGTGCGCAAGTTCAAGGACGCGGACGGCAACTACATCTGGTCGCCGGCGACGCGGGCGGGGGAGACGGCGAGCCTGCTGGGCTATCCGGTGACCGAGATCGAGACCATGCCGGACATCGCGGCGAACAGCCACGCGATCGCCTTCGGCGACTTCCAGCGGGGGTATCTGATCGTGGATCGGGCGGGGGTGCGGGTGCTGAGAGACCCCTATTCGGCCAAGCCCTATGTGCTGTTCTACACGACCAAGCGGGTCGGTGGCGGGGTGCAGAACTTCGACGCGATCAAGGTGATGAAGTTCGCGGCGAGCTGACGTGATCGTGCTCCCTCTCCCCTTGAGGGAGAGGGCTTGAGCGCCCGAGAGCGAAGCGATCGGTCTTGCGCGAAAGGGTGAGGGGTCTTGCGTCCGAAAGGACAGACCGAGTGTCACCCCTCACCCGCCCGCGCCAGGACGACGGCTGCGCCGCCGTGCGCGGCCTCCCTCTCCCGCAAGGGGAGAGGGGCATCATGAATTTCGGAGAAAACCCATGACCGCACCCGTGAGCCTCACGGAGGCGAAGCTGTTCCTGCGCGTCGAGCACGGCGCCGAGGACGGGCTGATCCAGACGCTGATCGACGCCGCGCGAAGCCGGGTGGAAGGCGAGGTCGGGCTGAGCCTGACCTCGACGTCGCCGGCGCCGTTGCGACTGGCGATCCTGATGCTGGCCCTGCGCGCCTATGAGCGGGGCGAGCGCGAGATGCCGATCCGGCCCATCGAGGCCTGGATCGCGCCGTATCGGGTGGTGCGGCTGTGAGGGTGCTGGGCGAGCTGTTCGAGCCCGTCGAGGCCGAGACGCCGTTCGGCGGGCAGGCGGTGTCGTACGCGTCGCTGGGGTCGGTCTGGCTGAGGCTGGACGGGCGACGGCGGCGGGAGCGATCGGAGGCCGGTGGGCTGGGCGTGGTCGAGGTGGCGACCGCCGAGACGCGGACCGATCCCCGACTGATCGAGGGACGGGTGATCCGCGTGGGCGGGGCCGACTGGCGCATCGTTCAGGCCGACGTCGAGGCGGACAGGCCGGGGCGGTGCGACCTGCAGCTGGAGCGGACGCGATGAGGGATCATGAGAGCGCGCTGCATGTGGCGCTGGTCGCGCATCTGAAGGGCGATCCGACGCTGAAGGCGCTGCTGGGCGATCCGGCGCGGATCTGGGACCAGGCGCCGAAGGGGGCGGTCTATCCGCATCTGACGGTCGGGCGATCCGAGAGCCGGCCGGTGGCGGCGGCGGATTGCGGGGTCGAGCACCAGCTGAGCCTGAGATGCGCCTCGCTGTTCGGCGGTGTGGAGGAGGCCAAGGCCATCTGCGCGGCCGTGCGGGCGGCGGTGCACGAGGCGCCGCTGGAGGCCGACGGAGTCCGGACGGTGAGCGTCCGGGCGACCTTCGTCGATGTGTTCCGATCGGTGGACCATCGGCGGACGTGGGGTGTGGTGCGGCTGCGGGCGATCACCGAGGAGATTTGATCCTCACCCGCGCAGCGGGGGAGGGGGACCATGCGCAGCATGGTGGAGGGGGCGGATGCGAATGCCGGTGTCTGGGGCTGGCCCCCTCCACCGCTTCGCGGTCCCCCTCCCCCGTTCCGCTGCGCTTCACGGGGAGGAGACAAGGATGACCGCACAGCGCGGGAAGGACATCCTGCTCAAGATCGAGCAGGGGGCGGGGACGTTCGTGAGCGTGGCGGGCCTGAGGGCGCGGACGATCAGCCTGAACGCCCGGACGGTGGATGCGACCGACGCCGACAGCGCCGGGCGGTGGCGCGAGCTGCTGGGCGGAGCGGGGGTGAAGTCGGCGGCGGTGTCGGGGCAGGGGATCTTTCGCGACGCGGCGTCGGACGCCCTGATCCGGGAAGCCTTCTTCGACCAGACGGCGAAGACCTGGCGGCTGGTGGTGCCGGACTTCGGCACGCTGGAGGGGCCGTTCCTGGTCTCGGCGCTGGAATACGCCGGCGATCATGAGGGCGAGGCGACCTTCGCCATCAGCCTGGCCAGCGCGGGCGAGATCGGGTTCGCGGCGATATGACCGGCGTGCGCGAGGACTTGCCCCCCTCGGGCCAGATGGCCCTCTCCCCCCAAGGGGGGGAGAATGGCGCGCGGGGGGAGGCCGTGGCGTGGCTGGCGGGCCAGGATCGGAGGCTGTGCCTGACGCTGGGGGCGCTGGCGGAGATCGAGACGGCGCTGGGCCTGCCGGGGGTCGAGGCGCTGGCGGAGCGGATGCGGGCGCTGTCGGCGAATGACCTGATGGTGGTGCTGGCGGCCCTGCTGCGGGGCGGGGGCGAGGGGGTGTTCGCGGGCGAACTGGACCGGGCGGCGGTGACGCCGCGCGAGGCGGCCGAGGCTGTGGCGGCCGGGTTCGCGGCCAGCCTGGATGGCTGAGACGCAATGGGGGGCGATGCTGCGGACGGCGGTGGCGCTGGGGGTGGCGCCGGAGGCCTTCTGGCGGTTGTCGCTGAAGGAATGGCGGATGCTGACGGCGGGGTCGGCGCGGGTCGCGCCCCTGGGGCGGGGCGAGCTGGATCAGATGATGAGGGCGTGGCCGGATTGAGTGTTCTCCCTCTCCCTCGGGGGAGGGTCGCTGAGCGCAGCGAAGCGGGGTGGGGGCCGCAGGGCCTCGCATAGGTAATGCCGAGCATGGCTGCACCGGCCGCTCCCACCCGGTCTCCGCTGCGCTTCGACCACCCTCCCCGTGCCGGGGAGGGAGAAAGGTGACGTATGACCGACGACTTTCGCTCTGACGATCTGGACGGCGTGCCCGCGCGGGCGGCCGAGGCGGCGGCGGCGCTGGAGGCGCTGAGGGAGCCGGCGGAGCGGGCGGCGGCGTCGATCGAGGACGCGTTCGGACGCGCCGGGGCCAGTCTGACGCGGTCGCTGGCGCGGGCGGCGGCGGACGGGGAGGTGTCGCTGGGGGAACTGGCGCGGGCGGTGATCGCGGCGGTTGGCGCGGGCGTCGGCGGGTCGAGCGGGCTGGGGGCGGCGATCGCCCAGGCGGTGGCAGGCGCGGCGGGCTTCGGCGGGGCCAGGGCCGACGGCGGGCCGGTGCTGGGCGGCGGGGCCTATCTGGTCGGCGAGCGGGGACCGGAGGTGTTCCGACCGGATGGGGCGGGGGTGATCGAACCGCGCGGCGGGGGCGGGGTGACGGTGAACGTCACCGTGGACGGCGGCGCGCCGGCGCTGTTGCGGTCGGAGGCGCAGATCGCCCAGGCCCTGGCGAGGGCCGCCGCGCTGGGGGCGCGGCGGCTTTGAACTGGTCAACCGGGCTGAGCGCGGGTTGATGACGGGTCTATTCGCCCTTGGGACTGGGGCCGAAGCGGTTGTCGCCGCGCTGGCCCTCGGCGATGCCGATCCAGAGCAGGAAACCCAGCTGGATCAGGGCGACGATGCCGAGAATGCCCAGGACGGGACCGAGAATGCCGAAGACGACGGCCGGGTCTTCGGATTCCCAGTTTCCGCCGCTCATCAGGGCCGCCGCGCCCACGCTCATGAAGGCCGCGACCACGCCACCGATACCGGCGATCCATGGAATGACGACGAGCCAGCCGCTGTGCCCCATGTCGTGCAGACGCTTCACCGAGATGGCCAGGTTCGGCCAGATCAGGGCGATCGACAGCAGCGTGCCGAGCAGAGGAATCCAGCCCAGGACGACGCCCGCGCCCAGGCAGATCAGCCAGCCGATCCAGAAATGCTGACGCCGGATGCGGCCGTTGAACGACAGCAGGACGTGCTGAAAGTTGAAGCTGTCGATCGGCACGCCAGGCGTCGGCGAAGGGCCGGACGGCGCGGGCGCGGCGGCGAGCAGCATGATGTTGGTCGCCTCGCCCGCCACGGGGACGAAATCGACGCGCAGGCCCGAGGTGACCTGGGCGGGCGGTGAGACCGCCTCGCGCACGAAGCTGTAGCGGATGCCGTCGTCGCCGCTGATCAGGCCGGTGCCCGAGGCGTCGTCGAAGCTGAGAATCTGACCGCGCATTGAACCGGGCTCCCCTGACCGGCGGCCGAGGGGCCGCGTTTCGGGTCGCAGACTGGACGACCGACGCGGGCCAAACAAGTTAATCAGGAGACAGGGATGAGCTTTCACGAAGTGAGGCTGCCTGCCCGGCTGGCGTTCGGATCGACCGGTGGGGTGGAACGTCGGACCGAGGTGGTGACGCTGGGATCCGGGTTCGAGCGGCGGTCGTCCCCCTGGGCCATGGGGCGCAGGCGATACCTGATCGGGGCGAACCTGAGATCGCTGGCCGACATGGCCGAGCTGACCGCCTTCTTCGAGGCGCGGCGGGGGCGGCTGTATGGGTTCCGGTTCCGGGATTTCGCCGATTTCGTCTCGTGCGCGCCGGGGGGGACGCCAGGGTCGGGCGACCAGGTGCTGGAGCAGGGCGAAGGGACGCGGACGGTCTTTGGACTGATCAAGCGATACGGCGATGTCGAGCGACCGATCAGCAAGCCCGTGGAGGGCTCGGTGCGGGTGGCGATCGATGGGGTCGAACTGCCCGTCGACGCGTTCGCGGTCGATGCCACGACGGGGCAAGTCACGCTGGAGACCGCGCCGGCCGAAGGGGCCGAGGTGACGGCCGGGTTCCTGTTCGACACGCCGGTGCGGTTCGACGCGGACCGGCTGGAGGTGACGCTGGAAAGCTTCGATGCCGGGCGGATGGCGGCGGTGCCGCTGATCGAGGTGAGAATCTGACGACAGGCCTCTCCCTCCCCTTCATGGGGAGGGACCGCGAGCCTTGGCGAGCGCGGGTGGGGATGGATAGCGAGTTCGCACGGACGGCCCCACCCGGGCTCCGCTGCGCTTCGCCGCCCCTCCCCATGAAGGGGAGGGAGAAAAACGAATGCGCGACATTCCTATCGAACTGGCCACCCGCATCGAGAGCGGGGCGGCGACGCTGTGTCATGTCTGGATCGCCACGCGGGCGGACGGGGCGCGGATGGGGTTCAGCGACCATGATCGCGCCCTGACGATCGACGGCGTCGTCTGTCGGGCCGAGACCGGCTGGACGCAGGGCGCGGCCGAGACGGCGACGGGACTGACGGCGGGAAGCCTGGCGATCGGCGGGGCGTTGGACGCAGGCGGCGTGAACGAGGCGGCTCTCGTGGCCGGGGCCTGGGACGGGGCGTCGGTCGAGACGTGGCGGGTGGACTGGCGGCGGCCGGACTTGCGGGTGCGGCTGGGGAGCGGGCGGCTCGGCCGGGTGCGGCGCGAGGGCGAGGGGTTCACCGCCGACCTGGACGGGCCGCTGGCGGCGCTGGATCGGGTCGTGGGGCGGACCTATGGGCGGCTGTGCGACGCGGTGCTGGGCGACGCACGGTGCGGGGTCGAGCCCGGTGGTCGGACTTGCGACAAGCGGTGGGAGACCTGTGTCGGGGAGTTCGGCAACGGGGTGAACTTTCGCGGTTTTCCGGAGGTGCCGGGGGACGACTTCCTGACGGCCTATCCGGCGACGGGCGGGCGGCACGACGGCGGGAGCCGGCGGTGAGCCCGATCGAGGTGGCGCGCGGATGGCTGGGGACGCCCTATCGGCATCAGGCGAGCGAAAAGGGCGTCGGGGCGGACTGCCTGGGTCTGGTGCGCGGAGTCTGGCGCGAGGTGGTCGGCGAGGAGCCGGAGATACCGCCGCCCTATGCCGCCGACTGGGCCGAGATCGGTGGGGAGGAGACGCTGCTGGCGGCCGCGCGGCGGCGGCTGGTCGAGAGGCCGGTGGCCGCGATGCGGCCGGGCGATGTGCTGTTGTTCCGGATGTCGGAAGGGGCGGCGGTCAAGCACTGCGCGATCCTGAGCGAGGTCGGTCGAACCGAGCCGCGGATGATCCACGCCTACTGGGGGCGGGCGGTGGTCGAGAGCTGGATGGGACCGTGGTGGCGCAGGCGTCTGGTGGCGGTGTTCGGGTGGCCGGCTGACGCCGACAAAGCGTGAAGGAGGCGACATGGCGCAGGTGATCCTGGGAGGCGTCGGCGGAATCGTCGGCGGTGGGGTCGGTCGGGCGATCGGAGCGGCGCTGGGGGGCGTGGTCGACCGGGCGGTGGTGGGGGCGCTGTCGCCGGCGCGGCAGGTGGGGCCCCGGCTGGAGACGCTGAAGCTGCAGTCGACGGCGGAGGGCGCGCCGATGGCCTGCGTCTTCGGGCGGGCGCGCGTGACCGGACAGATGATCTGGGCCGCGCGCTTCCTGGAGAAGCGGAACCAGTCCGGGGGTGGCAAGGGTGGGCCAAGGACGATCGACTATGCCTATTCGCTGAGTTTCGCCGTGGCCCTGTGCGAGGGACCGATCGACGGGATCGGGCGGGTCTGGGCGGACGGGCGGCCGATGGACCTGAGCGGCGCGACCATGAGGGTATATCGCGGGACCGAGGATCAGAGCCCAGACCCTCTGATCGAGGCGGTGGAAGGCGCGACGTCAGCCTATCGCGGGACGGCCTATGTCGTGTTCGAGGATCTGCCGCTGGGGCCCTATGGCGACCGGGTGCCGCAGCTGAGTTTCGAGGTGTTCCGGCGGCCGGCGGGAGACGGGTTGGAGGAGCGGCTGGAAGGAGTTTGCCTGATCCCCGGGGCCGGCGAGTTCGTGCTGGCGACAGAAGCGGTGTTGCGCCGCGAGGGGCTGACCCGGACAGCGACGGAGAACATGCATCTGGGCGACGGGCGGACAGACCTGATCGCGTCGCTGGATCAGCTGGAGGCGCAGCTGCCGAACCTCAAGCGGGTCAGCCTGATCGTCGGCTGGTTCGGGACGGACCTGAGGGCCGGCCACTGCGAGGTCCGGCCGGGGGTCGAGCGGCGCGACAAGCCGACCGAGCCGCTGATCTGGTCGGTGGCGGGGCTGGAGCGCGAGCAGGCGCATCTGATCTCGGAGGTGGAGGGCAAGCCGGCCTATGGCGGGACGCCGTCGGATGAGAGCGTGCGCCAGGCGGTGGCGGCGCTGAAGGCGCGGGGGTGGGCGGTGACGCTGTATCCCTTCGTGTTCATGGACGTGCCGGCGGACAATGAGCTGCCCGACCCTTATGGCGGCGAACGACAGGCGGCCTATCCTTGGCGGGGACGGGTGAAGGGCGAGGATGGAGTGGGCGCGACGGCCGAGGTGGCGGCGGTGTTCGCGGCACCGGACGGGTGGGGTCTGCGGCGGCTGGCGCTGCACTATGCGGCGATGGCGGCGGAGACGGGGTGCGACGGCCTGCTGATCGGGTCGGAGATGCGCGGACTGACGTGGACGCGAGATGCCGGTGGTGGCTATCCGGCGGTCGAGCAGTACCGGACGCTGGCGGCGGAATGCCGGGCGGTCGTGGGGCCCGATGTCTCGATCAGCTATGCAGCGGACTGGTCGGAGTATGCCGGGCATCGGCCGGAGGACGGGTCGGGGGATGTGATCTTCCACCTCGATCCGCTGTGGGCCGATGAGGCCATCGATTACGTTGGAATCGACTGGTACCCGCCGCTGGGCGACTGGCGGGCGGGGGACGGTGGCATCGACGCGGCGGCCTTCGAGGGGCCGGACGATACGGACTATCTGGCGAGCCAGGTGGCCGGGGGCGAGGGGTTCGACTGGTTCTATGCGAGCGACGCGGACCGCGTGGCGCAGGAGCGGACGCCGATCGGCGACACGGCCCATGGCGAGGACTGGGTGTTCCGCGGCAAGGATCTGAAAGGGTGGTGGGAGAACGCCCACCATGACCGGCCTGGGGGCGTGCGGAGCGTGGCATCGACGGCCTGGGTTCCGGAGATGAAGCCGGTGCGGCTGACGGAGTTCGGCTGCGCGGCGGTGGACCGGGGCGGCAATGCGCCGAACCTGTTTCAGGACCCCAAGTCGAGCGAGAGCTTCCTGCCGCCGTTCTCGACCGGCGCGCGGGATGATCGCATGCAGAGGCGGGCACTGGAGGCGGTGCTGGGGTGGTTCGGGGAACCGGAGAACAATCCGGTGTCGGCGGTCTATGAAGGGTCGATGCTGGAGGCGGCGGACGCCTGGTGCTGGGATGCGCGGCCCTATCCGGCGTTTCCGGGGCTGGCGGAGGTGTGGGCCGACGCGGGGGCGTGGCGCGCCGGGCACTGGCTGAACGGGCGGTTGGGCGGCGAGGCGCGGTTCCTGCTGGAGGCGATCCTGCGGCGAGGCGGACTGGCCGAGGGCGAGTTCGTGGTCGGAACGCCGGACGGGACCGTCGCCGGCTATGTGATCGACCGGCCGATGAGGACGCGCGACGCGGTCGAGCCGTTGCTTGCCGCCTTCGACATGACGGCGGCCGAGCGGGGTGGTCGGGTGGCCCTGGTCGGGGCGGAGCCGGTGACGGGGGCCCTGGCGAGCGATGACCTGGCGCTCGGCGAGACCGGCGACGGCGTCCGGCGCGAGCGATCGCTGGAAGCCCGGCCGCAGGCGGCGCGCGTGCGCTTCATCGAGGACGGCCGGGACTATCAGACCGGGTCGGTCGTGGTGCGGTCGGCGGTCGAGACGGACGGGGGCGGGGCGGACCTGGATCTGCCGGCGGTGTGCGGTCCCGCGCTGGCGACGGCGTTGGCGGGGCGGACGGTGGGAGGCACGGATCAGGACCGGCTGACCGTCATTCCGGGTCCGCTGGAGGCGCTGCGGATCGAGGTCGGCGACCGGGTTGAGGTCGAGGGCGAGCCGGGGATCTGGCGGGTCGAGCGGGTGGCGCTGGACGAAGAGCCCCAGGCGTCACTGGTACGCGAGGAGCCGATCCGGGCGGGCGAAGAACCGACGCCGGGCGCGCCGTCGGCGGGAGACGGCGTAACGGGCGCGCCCTATGTGGTCGTGCTGGATCTGCCGCCGCTGCCGGGAGCCGAGGAGGATTCCAGGCCGCTGGTCGCGGTGGCGGTCGAGCCGTGGCGGCCGATGGCGATCCATCTGGGCGAGACGGCCGAGGTTCTGACCGAGAGGGGCGTGATCGCGACGCCGGCGACGGTGGGGCGGCTGAGCGCGCCGCTGGGCGCCGGGCCGGTCGGGCGGTGGGACGAGGTCAACCGGGTGACGCTTGAGCTGGAAGGCGGCGCGCCGGTCTCTGCCTCGGCGGACGCCGTGCTGTCGGGCGCGAACCGGCTGGCGATCGAGACCGGGGCGGGCTGGGAGATCGTGTCGTTCCGGACGGCGACGCTTATGCCCTCGGGCGACTGGCGGCTGTCGGGACTGTTGCGGGGTCAGCAAGGCACCGAGAAAGCCAACGAGGCGGGTGCCGGCATCGGGGCGCGCATGGTCGTGCTGGACGAGACGGTCACGCGGTTCGAACTGGGCGCGGGCGAGCGAGGGCTGCCGAGGATCGCGCGGGTCGGTCCGAAGGGCACCGTTCCGGGCGGGGTCGGCTTCGCGGAACAGGCGGTGCGAATCGACGCGGTACACGGCCGACCCTGGTCGCCGAGCGGACTGGACGCCCAGGTCGTGGGCGAGGGCCTGGCGATCGCCTGGTCGCCGCGCGCGCTAATCGGAGGAGACCGCTGGGACCTGGAACCCGCGATGAGCGACCCCCTGAGGTTCCGCTTGCGCGTTCTGGATGGCGGGGTCGAGCGGCGGGTGATCGAGGTCGAGGGGGCGTCGGCGATCTATGCCACGGCGCAGATGGCGGAGGACTTTCCGGACGGTTTCGGACCGGGGGCGAGGCTGGCCGTCGCCCAGTATGGGGCCGACTGGGGGTGGGGTTCGGAGACGTCGATCCCGCTCGCGGCCTGAAAAACGCATTGCGCCTGCGAACGCATGGCTTAACTGACGAAGGAGTGGAGCCGGACACGCGTCGGGCGAACAGTGCGGATGGAGCGGCGAAGGCGTGGCGGGCGATCCCTACAAGGAACTGGGCGTGGCCCGGGGGGCGAGCGACGCCGAAATCAAGGCCGCGTTCCGAAAGCTGGCCAAGGAACTGCACCCTGACAAGAACCGGGGCAATGCGGCGGCCGAGGAGCGGTTCAAGACGGTGTCGGCCGCCTTCGACATCCTGAGCGATCCCAAGACGCGTGCCCGCTATGACGCCGGTCAGATCGATGCCGACGGCCAGGAGCAGTATCGCGGCTTCTCGGGTCAGGGCGGACCGGGGGCCGGGCCCGGCGGGTTCGGCTTTTCCCACACCGGTGGTCCCGGGGGACGCGCGGCGTTCGAGGACCTGGATCTCGATTCCATCTTCGGCAATTTCGGGCAGAGAGGCCCGCAAAGGGCCTTCGGCAAGGGGCAGGATGTCCGCGCCACGCTGGAGATCAGCCTGGAGGACTCCATCGGCGGGGCCAGCCGACGCATCCAGTTTTCCGACGGGCGGACTCTGGATGTGAACATCCCTCGGGGCGCGGCCAACGGTCAGACCATCCGGCTGCGTGGCCAAGGCATGGCGGGGCGAACCGAGCCGGGCGATGCCTTGATCGAACTCCGCGTCGCGCCGCATCCGATCTTCAAGGTCGATGGGTCGGACGTGGTGATGGACCTGCCGGTGTCGGTGCCGGACGCGGTGCTGGGCGGCAAGGTCGAGTGTCCGACGCCCGACGGGACGGTCTCGGTGACGGTGCCCAAGGGATCGAACTCGGGCCAGGTGTTGAGGTTGAAGGGCAAGGGGGCGTTCGCGGGCGGGGCGCGCGGCGACCTGAAGGCGAAGATCCTGGTGACCCTGCCGGACAAGGTCGATCCGATCCTGGAGCGAATCGCCGAGGACTGGAGGAACACCCGACCCTACAAGCCGGGGCGGAACTGATGGAGCGGCCAGTAGTCAAACCGAAGCGGCCGTGGTTTTCCGCCGGACCGACGGCGAAGCGGCCGGGGTGGTCGTCTCAAGGCCTTCCGCACGATCTGCTGGGACGCGGCATCCGCGCGCCGGAGGTCGTGGAGCGGTTCGCTCACGGCCTGAGGCTGACCAAGGCGGTGCTGGAGGTGCCCGAGGACTGGGTGCTGGCGTATCTGCCGGGGTCCGACACCGGGGCGGTCGAGGCGGCCATGTGGAACATGCTGGGCGCGCGGCCGACGCAGGTCATGGCGTTCGAGAACTTCGGCAAGCAGTGGGCGATCGACGCGAAGGATCACCTGAAATTGCCGGACCTGGAGCTGCTGGAAGCGCCGTGGGGGGAGCTGCCGGACCTTTCGCGGGTCGATCCGGCCAAGGACCTGGTGTTTCCCTGGAACGGGACCACGGCGGGCGTTCGGGTGCCCAACGCCGAGTTTATCAGCCGGGATCGCGAGGGGATCGTGATCTGCGACGCGACCAGCGCCGCCTTCGCCATGGCGATCGACTATGAGCGGGTCGACGTGGTGACCTTCAGCTTCCAGAAGGCGCTGGGCGGCGAGGCGGGGATCGGGATCGCGGCGCTGGGGCCCCGCGCGGTGGCGCGGCTGGACGCGTACGAGCCGCCGCGGGCGGTGCCCAAGGTGCTGCGGCTGCGCGACGGAAAGGGCTTCGACCGGGCGCTGGCGACGGGGACGATGATCAACACCTTCAGCCTGTGGACGTTGGAGGACTGGATCGACGCCCTTGAGTGGGCGCAAGCGATCGGCGGGCTGAAGGAGCTCATCCGGCGCACGGATGCGAACGCACAGGCCCTGTTCGACTGGGTCGAGCGGACGGACTGGATCGAGCCCCTGGCGGTCGATCCGGCGACACGGTCGACGACCTCGGTGTGCCTGAAGATCGTAGATCGGAGGGTGACGGCGCTGGACGAGGCGGGGCGGCAGGCCTTCGTCAAGCGGATGAAGACCCTGCTGGAAGCCGAGGGCGCGGCGTTCGACGTCGAGAGCCACCGGAACGCGCCGGCGGGGTTGCGGCTATGGTGCGGCTGCACGGTGGAGACCGAGGATGTGGTCGCGGCGACGCCGTGGCTGGAGTGGGCGTTTCGGACGGCCGTCGCCGAGCTCTGACCGGAAAACCGTCCCGGTTGGGACGACATCCCTCGATTCCCCCGCTATAGCCCTCCGCGCATCCAGCGGAGACTTGTGCAGTGGCGAACGTGGCGGTGGTCGGAGCCCAGTGGGGCGACGAGGGCAAGGGCAAGATCGTCGACTGGCTGTCGAACCGGGCCGACGTGGTCGTGCGGTTCCAGGGCGGGCACAACGCCGGCCACACACTGGTCGTCGGCGACGTCACCTACAAGCTGAGCCTGCTGCCGTCGGGCGTGGTCCAGGGCAAGCCGTCGGTGATCGGCAACGGGGTCGTGGTCGATCCCTGGGCGCTGTTGGACGAGATCGCGCGGATCGAAGGGCAGGGCGTGGCGATCACGCCGGAACTGCTGACGCTGGCGGACAACGCCTGCCTGATCCTGCCGCTGCACCGGGACCTGGACCAGGCGCGCGAAGCCGCCGCCGGGGTGACCAAGATCGGCACGACCGGGCGGGGCATCGGGCCGGCCTATGAGGACAAGGCCGGGCGGCGCGCGATCCGGGTGGGGGACCTGGCGGATCCGGAGGCGCTGGATGCCAAGATCGCGAGGCTCTTGGCCCACCACAACGCGTTGAGGAAGGGGCTCGGCCTGGACGAGGTCGATGTCTCGGGGCTGAAGTGCCAGCTGATGGAGATCGCGCCGCGGGTCCTGCCCTTCGCCAGCCAGCCGGTCTGGCGGATGCTGGACGGGTTCCGCGCCGAGGGGCGGCGCATCCTGTTCGAGGGGGCGCAGGGGTCGCTGCTGGACGTGGACCACGGGACCTACCCCTATGTGACGTCTTCGAACACGGTGGCGGGACAGGCGGCGGCCGGGTCGGGGCTGGGGCCGAGCGCGGTCGGTTTCGTGCTGGGCATCGTCAAGGCCTATACGACCCGGGTCGGCGAGGGACCCTTCCCGACCGAGCTGTTCGACGCCGATGGCCAACGGATCGCCGAGCGCGGTCGCGAGTTCGGCACGGTGACGGGGCGGCCGCGGCGATGCGGCTGGTTCGACGCGGTGCTGGTGCGGCAATCCATCGCCATTAGCGGCATCCACGGCATCGCCCTGACCAAGCTGGATGTTCTGGACGGGTTCGATGAGCTGATGATCTGCACCGGGTACCGGATTGACGGCGAGGTGTTCGACTATCTGCCCGCCGGCCTGAAGGCGCAGGCGGCGGCCGAGCCAATCTATGAGACGATCGAGGGATGGTCGGAGAGCACCCAAGGCGCACGGACCTGGAAGGACCTGCCAGCCAATGCGATCAAATATGTGCGGCGGATCGAGGAGTTGATCCAGGCACCGGTCGCGATGCTGTCTACCAGCCCGGAGCGGGACGACACGATCCTGATGCGGGATCCTTTCCAGGGATAGGCGCGCGTTCACGCTCAACGTGGTCTTAACCGGGTTGATCTAAGCCGGATCGTCAGTCTCCGGAGCCCTGCGTGTTCACAGCCGACGCCAAGACCCTGAACCGCATCGAGCCGGTGGTGCGTCGGGTGCTGATCGCCGATCCCAATGCGGCGTCGGCGCGCTTGCTGGTCGACATCATGAAGAGCCTGGGCGCGCGCGAGGTGGTGACCGAGGCGGACGAGAACCGGGTTCTGGACCATGCGCGCGAGATGGAGCCGGGGCTGATCTTCACCGAACGGACCGGCACGCGTCTGGACGGCGAGCAACTGGCGCGTCGGATCCGCCGATCGACCCTCGCCTGTCGACGGGCCCCGATCATCATGGTGACGTCCGAGGCCACGGCGTCCTCGATCAAGGGCGCGCGCGATTCCGGCATCCACGAATTCCTGAGAAAGCCCTTCACGGCCGGTGACCTGTTCAAGCGGGTCGAGAACGTGGCGCTGAAGCCGCGCGACTGGATAGAGGCGGTCGGCTACGTCGGCCCTGATCGGCGACGCTTCAACTCCGGCGAATACGCGGGACCGCAGAAGCGCAAGGCGGACAAGCCGAAAACCGCCGGCGAGGCCGCCGTGGCGGTCAAGGATCAGGCGCTAAGGATCCTTGCGGCGTCTCTGGCTCAGTTCGACAGCGATCCGATGCAGGCCGTGCGGGCGTCCAAACAGCAGGCCGAGACCTTGAAGGCGCTGGCGGTCAGGACAGGCGACACCCGGCTGGCGGTGGCCGCCGCCGGGCTGGAAGCGTGCCTGGCCCAGGGCGCGCCGACCAAGGCGACGCTGGCCGCCCCGATCAACGCGCTGCTGGCGCTGGCGCCGCCCGAGACCGAGCTGATGCGGGCGGGTTAGGCGGAAATTTTCCCTCCCCGATCGGGGAGGGCGGTCGAAGCGAAGCGAAGACCGGGTGGGGGCGGCCTGGTGAACCGAACTCGTGTCGAGCGTACATCGCCTTACCGCCCCACCCGGCGCTGTGCGCCTGTATGGGGTCGCTCGTATACCAGCGACCCCATGCCCCCGAGGGGGAGGGAGAGGCCACCTAAGCGTCGACGAGATTCCGCTCTTCGGCGGCGGCGCGCATGGCTTTCTGAAGCTTCTCGAACGCGCGGACCTCGATCTGGCGAACACGCTCGCGGCTGACGCCGTACTGGCCGGCGAGTTCCTCAAGGGTGACGGGGTCGTCCTTGAGGCGGCGTTCGGTCAGGATGTGCTTCTCGCGCTCGGTCAACTCGCCCATGGCCTCTTCCAGCAGGCTCATGCGGATCGATTTCTCCTCGGAATCGGCCAGCGCCGTTTCCTGAGAGACAGCGTTGTCGTCACTGAGCCAGTCCTGCCACTCGCTCTCGCCATCGACGCGCAGGGGCGCGTTCAGCGAGGCGTCGCCGCCGAGACGGCGGTTCATATTGGTGACCTCTTCCTCGGACACGCCCAGCTTGGTGGCGATGGCGGCGAGGTGTTCGGGTCGCAGGTCGCCTTCCTCGAACGCCGAGATCTGGCTCTTGGCCTTGCGCAGGTTGAAGAACAGCTTCTTCTGAGCGGCGGTGGTGCCCATCTTCACGAGCGACCAGCTGCGCAGGATGTATTCCTGGATCGAGGCGCGAATCCACCACATTGCGTAGGTCGCCAGGCGGAAGCCCTTGTCGGGGTCGAATTTCTTGACGGCCTGCATCAGGCCGACATTGCCCTCGGAGATCACTTCGCCGATCGGAAGGCCGTAGCCGCGATAGCCCATGGCGATCTTGGCCACGAGGCGGAGATGTGAGGTCACCAGACGGTGGGCGCTCTCGGCGTCCTGATGCTCGGTCCATCGCTTGGCGAGCATGAACTCCTCGTCCTTGGTGAGCATCGGAAACTTGCGGATTTCCGTGAGGTATCGCGACAGCCCCTGTTCAGGCGACATCACCGCGAGAGAAGCATTGGTAGCCATAGACGTGGTCCCTCCGACCGATAACGAGCGGGCTCTGCGGCGCCGGCCACCGAATGTGCACCGGGTCCTCACCCCTCAAGCGGATCATGTGGCGACGGGTTGCCCCGGTTTTTAGAGGCCGATCGTCACACCAAAGCGTGACCGTGACCCCGGCGCCACTGCGCCGAACGACGCGGTTGATAGCAGATAGTCAGTCCTTAATCAAGACGCACTGTCCGGCAGGCCCAGACTGATGCGATAGGTCGGGTGGACGACGTCGGCCTGATCGGGATGTTTCTGGAAGAAGGCGGCGAAGAAGGGGCAGACGGGCAGGATCATAAGGCTACGGGCGCGGGCGTCGGCGATGACGTGGCGCGCCAGTCGGCTGGCGATGCCGCGTCCCTCCAGCGCCTGGGGCACCAGGGTCTCTGTGATCATGAGGTTCGGCGGCGAGAGGTTGTAGGTTACGACCGCGACCTGGCCTTCGATGGGCAGTTCGTAGCGGTGCGCCTCGGCGTTGTCGGTGATGGCGGCGTCGATGGTCATGACGGTCTCCCTTCCGTTCAGCAACAGTTGGTGTGTCAGAGTGCGTTGAGCAAGGCTTCTAGCCGGGTCATGTCTGGGGGCGGTGGGGTCTCGAAGCGCAGGGCTTCTCCCGAGACAGGGTGGACAAAGCCGAGGACGGCGGCGTGGAGGGCCTGGCGGTTCAGGCCGGCCTCGGCGATGGCGGCGCGGACGGCGGTGGCCGGGCTGCCGGAGCCATAGACCGTGTCGCCCAGGATCGGCGCGCCCTTTGAGGCCAGGTGGACGCGGATCTGGTGCGTGCGGCCGGTCTGGAGGGTGCAGGCGACGCGGGCGGCGAGGGGGGCGGCGGCTCCCGCCTTGGCCGGGACGGCGAAACGGGTCTGGACGACGTAATCGGTGATGGCGTCGCGTCCGCCAGACTTCAGCACCGCCATCTTCTTTCGATCCGAGGATGAGCGGCCGATCCGGGTCTCGATCCGGCCGCGCTCCGGCGAGGGCGCGCCGCGGGTCAGGGCGATGTAGCTGCGCTCGATGTCGTGGGCGGCGAACAGGGCCGACAGGCCCGCGTGGGCGCGGTCGGACTTGGCGGCGACCATGACGCCGGAGGTGTCCTTGTCGAGCCGGTGGACGATTCCGGGGCGGGCGACGCCGCCGATGCCCGACAGCGACGCGCCGCAGTGGTGCAGGAGGGCGTTGACCAACGTGCCGTTTTCGGACCCCGGTGCCGGATGGGCGGCCATGCCGGCGGGCTTGTCGATGACGATCAGGTCGGCGTCCTCATAGAGGACGGTCAGGGGGATCGCCTCGGGCTGCGGGTCGGCGGGGGCCACCGGCGGGACCAGGATCAGATAGGTGCCGGGCAGGGCTCTGGCCGAGCCGCCAGTGAGGGTTTCGCCGTCCCGGCTGACGGCCCCGCCCGCGATCAGGGCCTGGAGGCGCGCGCGCGACAGGGCCGGCAGGGCGGCGGACAGGGCCTTGTCCAGCCGGCCCGAAGGCGCGTCGAGCACGACCTCGATCGGCTCGCCCTCATCCTCGTCGCCGAGGACTGGGGCCGGATCAATGAAGGCCGGGTCGACCTCAGGCAGCGGCGCTCTCGCGACGGCCGTAGACGGGGTCGAGATCGCCGGTGGCGTAGCGCTTGGCCATCTGGGCGGTCGACATGGGGCGGATCCTGGAGGCCTGGCCCTCGCAGCCGAACTGCTGGAAGCGCTCGGCGCAGAGCTTTCGCATCGCCTCCTTGGCGGGCTTCAGATAGGCGCGCGGATCGAACTCGCCGGGCTTTTCGGCCAGCACCTTCCGGATCGCGCCGGTCATGGCCATGCGGTTGTCGGTGTCGATGTTGATCTTGCGCACGCCGTGCTTGATGCCGCGCTGGATCTCCTCGACCGGCACGCCCCAGGTCTGGGGCATCTCGCCGCCGTACTGGTTGATGATGTCCTGCAGATCCTGCGGAACCGATGAGCTGCCGTGCATGACCAGATGGGTGTCGGGCAGGCGGCGGTGGATCTCCTCGATCACATGCATGGCCAGGACCTCGCCGTCGGGCTTGCGCGTGAATTTGTAGGCGCCGTGGCTGGTGCCCATGGCGATGGCCAGGGCGTCCACCTTGGTGCGGCTGACGAAGTCGACGGCCTGGTCCGGATCGGTCAGCAGCTGGGCGTGATCCAGCTTGCCCTCGAAGCCGTGGCCGTCTTCGGCCTCGCCCATGCCGGTCTCGAGCGATCCGAGAACCCCGAGTTCGCCTTCGACCGAGACGCCGCAGCTGTGCGCCATCTCGACTACGCGGCGAGTGACGTCGACGTTGTAGTCGTAGTCGGCGGGCGTCTTGCCGTCCTCCATCAGCGAACCGTCCATCATCACCGAGGTGAAGCCGTACTGGATGGCGGTGGCGCAGGTCGCGGGGCCGTTGCCGTGGTCCTGGTGCATGCAGACCGGGATGTGGGGATAGAGCTCGGCCAGGCCGTCGATCAGCTTGGCCAGGATGACGTCGTTGGCATAGGAGCGCGCGCCCCTGGAGGCCTGGATGATGACCGGCGCATTGACGGCTTCGGCCGCCTCCATGATGGCCAAGCCCTGTTCCATATTGTTGATGTTGTAGGCCGGCAGGCCGTAGTCGTACTCGGCCGCATGGTCGAGAAGCTGTCGCAGCGTGATGCGCGCCATGGGGTAGGCTCCTGAGGTCGTCTTGTTTTGTCCCGGTTTAGCGTCCGGGCGGCCTCAAGTCACGCCGTGTTACAGGCGAATGAGCGCGCTACTCGGCCGGGTGGGTCCTGTCCCACTCCTGACGACGTTTCTCATCACGAGCCCATTTGCGTTCGTCCAGCTCGTGGGTGCCCCAAAGGAAGGCGACCGCGACGATCGATCCACCGAAGAAAATCCAGATTGGATCAATGGACATATCAGTCCTCCAAACCGCGCAAGAGCCGCCGGGCAATCAGATGGCTCATCGCCAATATAGCGAATGATGCTCCTAAAGTCAGGGCCGAAGATCGCGTCAGTCCGCCCGCCAACATCGGCGTGATAAAACCCACGGCGAAAACGGTGAGCCCGACGGTATTGATGGTCGTCGCCAGCAGTTTTCGGCGTTCGTTCTTGGCGGCTTTGGTGATTGGCCGTGGATCGAACGCCTCGCTCACTGCCGTAGCGCCTCGACCCCCGGCAACGGCTTGCCCTCCATCCACTCGAGGAAAGCACCCCCGGCGGTGGAGACGAAGGTCATGTCGTCGACGACGCCGGCGTGGTTCAGGGCGGAGACCGTGTCGCCGCCACCGCCGACGGCGATCAGGACGCCGGCCTTGGACAGCGCCGCCGCATGGTGGGCCACGGTGACCGTGGCGGCGTCGAAGGGCGGGACCTCGAACACACCGAGCGGGCCGTTCCAGATCAGGGTCTTGGAGGCGGTCAGGGCGTCGAGGAGGCGGGCCACGGTGGCGGGACCGGCGTCCAGAATCTTGTCGTCCGCGGAGAGGGCGGCCCCGGCGATCACGGGGCGAGACGCCGCGCCCGGCTTGACCTCGGTGGCGACGACGAAGTCGACGGGGAGCAGGATCTGGCAGCCGCGCGCCTCGGCTTCGATCAGGATCTCACGGGCGGTGTCGGCCATGTCGCGTTCGGCCAGCGACCCGCCGATGTCGATGCCCTGGGCGAACAGGAAGGTGTTGGCCATGCCGCCGCCGATGGCGAGGCGATCCAGCTTGCCGACCAGGTTCTTCAGCAGGTCCAGCTTGGTCGAGACCTTGGCCCCGCCGACGATGCCGATGACGGGCTTCTTCGGGTTGCCGAGGGCGGCGTCGAGCGCGTCGAGCTCGCGTCGCATGGATTCGCCGGCATAGGCGGGGAGCAGGCGGGCGATCCCTTCCGTCGAGGCATGGGCGCGGTGGGCGGCCGAGAAGGCGTCGTTGACGTAGAGGTCGCCGAGGTCGGCGAGCTGCCGGGCGAAGGCGGGGTCGTTGGCTTCCTCGCCCGCGTGGAAGCGGACGTTCTCCAGCAGGATCACGCCGCCGGCGTCGAGGTCGGCGATGGCGGCCCTGGCCTCGTCACCCACGCAGTCCGAGGCGAAACGAACGGGGGCACCGAGCAGGCGTTCCAGGTCGTCGACAACGGGCTCAAGGCTCATGGACGGCACGACCTTGCCCTTGGGTCGGTCGAAATGGGCGAGGAGGGCGACCTTGGCCCCCGCGTCGCGGAGGCGCTGGATGGTCGGCAGGGCGACGCGCAGGCGGGTGTCGTCGGTGACCCGGCCGTCCTCCATCGGGACATTGAAGTCCACGCGGACGAGGGCGGTCTTGCCGCCGAGGCTGGTGGCGTCGTCGAGGGTGCGGAAGGTCATCTGCATCTCCGGCTCCCTCTCCCACAGGGAGAGGGCTTGAGGTTCGGAGAGCGATAGCGATCCGCAAACCGAAAGGGTGAGGGGTTGCGGTGAGAGCCGGTTACAGGGAAACCCCTCACCCTTTCGCGCAAACCGATCGCTTCGCTCTTGGGCGCTCAAGCCCTCTCCCTGTGGGAGAGGGATCAAGCTCCTACATCAACTTCGCCATCACCAGCGCCGTGTCCGCCATTCGCGTGGCGAAGCCCCATTCGTTGTCGTACCAGCTGAGCACGCGGGCCAGCTTGCCGTCGACCACCTGGGTTTGCGGCAGGGCGGCGGTGGACGAGGCGGCGATGTGGTTCAGGTCGGTGGAGACCAGGGCCTCGTCGGTGGTGGCCAGGACGCCCTTCATCGGGCCGTCTGCGGCGGCCTGCAGCGCGGCGTTGATCTCCTCGACCGTGACCTCGCGGCCAGCGACGACCTTCAGGTCGACGACCGAGACGTTCGGCGTCGGGACGCGGATCGACGAGCCGTCCAGCTTGCCCTTCAAGGCGGGCAGGACCAGGCCCAGGGCCTTGGCGGCACCGGTCGAGGTCGGGATCATCGACAGGGCGGCGGCGCGGCCCCGGTACAGATCCTTGTGCATCGTATCCAGCGTCGGCTGGTCGCCGGTATAGGAATGGATCGTGGTCATATAGCCGCGCTCGATGCCGAACAGGTCGTGCAGCACCTTGGCGACGGGGGCCAGGGCGTTGGTGGTGCAGCTGCCGTTCGAGACGATGATGTCGTCGGCGGTCAGGGTGTCGTGGTTGACCTTGTAGACGATGGTCTTGTCGGCGTTGTCGCCGGGGGCCGAGATCAGGACGCGCTTCGCCCCGGCCTTCAGGTGCGCCTCGGCCTTGTCGCGGGCGGTGAAGAGGCCCGTGCATTCAAACGCGATGTCGACGTTCAACTCCTTGTGCGGGAGGTTGGCCGGATCACGCTCGGCCGTGACCTTGATCTTGCCCAGGCCCACGTCGATCCAGTCGTCGCCATGCTCGATCGTGCCCGGGAAGCGGCCGTGGACGCTGTCGTATTTCAGCAGGTGGGCGTTGGTGGACACCGGCCCCAGGTCGTTGATGGCCACAACCTCGATGTCGCGGCGGCCGTGCTCGACGATCGAGCGGAGCACGAGGCGGCCGATACGGCCAAAGCCGTTGATGGCGACGCGGACGGTCATAGGGCGGTGTCTCCTGAAGCGGTGTTCTCGTTTCCCTTGGCCTACCGCGGGTCGCGCTGCTTGAGGCCGGGTTGGGCGCTTCAATGGAACCGGCGGGCGCGACGATCAACCCCGGGGGCGATCACAAGGCGAAAGACCGTGTAACGGCTCCGCTGGCCATGGGCACCGTCAGCCGCGCTTCCAGCCCGCCGCCCGGACGGTTCGACAGGACCACATCGCCGCCCGCCGCACGCGCCGCCTGACGGGCCACGGCCAGTCCGAGCCCTGCGCCGCCGGTCTGGCGACTGCGCGAGCGTTCGCCTCGGTAGAAGGGCTCGAAGGCGGTCTCGAGCTCGGAAGGCGGCAGGCCGGGGCCGTTATCGGAAACGCGGATCACGGCGGTGTCCCCTTCGCGTTTCGCGGCAACGCGCGCCGAACCGGCGAACGTCACCGCATTGTCGATCAGATTGGCCAGGGCCCGGCGCAGGGCCGCCGGATCGCCCAGGACCGACAGGGGGTCCGCGCCCTCGAACGTCACATCCGCGCCCGTCTCGGCGAAGCCCGCCGCGCAGTCGGCGGCCAGGACGGCGAGGTCCAGCGGCTCGCGCCGCTCGACCTGCTGCTCGCCCCGGACGAAGGCCATGGCCTGGGCGATCAGGGCGTCCATTTCCTCGACATCGGCGGCCATGCGATCGCGCAGGGCGTCCGGCGCCTGTTCGGCGCGAAAGCGCAGGCGGGTCAGCGGTGTCCTGAGATCGTGGGCGATGGCGGCGATGGTCTGGGTGCGCTGGCGCATGTGCTGGCGGATCGCGTCCTGCATGTCGTTGAAGGCGGCGATGGCCGTGCGCACCTCGGACGGGCCGGAGGGGCGCAGGGGCTCGGCGTCGGGATCGGCCCCCAGACGCTCGGCCGCCTCGGCGAAGACGCGGATCGGACGGGTCAGGCGGCGGGCCATCAGCCAGACGACGGGGGCCAGTAGCAGGGCGGTGATGCCGAGCGCCATCAGCAGGCGGGCCTGCCACGGATCGATCCAGCCGCGCGGCGGCTCGACCGTGGCCCAGCGTCCGTCCGGTAGGCGGGCGGAAGCAGAAAACGGCGCGAAGGTCAGCCGGTCGGCCGTGACGGTGAAGCGCGTCTGGCGGTCGCCCGTGGTGATGACCTGGACCGAATCCCCCGGCCCGGTCGGCGGGGAATGGCGGGCGAGGGCCTCGTTCAGACCGGCGACCAGAGCCTCTCGCGGCACGGAGCCGTCTTCCGCGCGCTGGGTGAAGACGAAGCTCTCGGTCCGTTCAACGGTCGGGTCCTGAGGGGATCGCGGGCGTACGATCAGGGGCGCGGGGCCGCGTCGT
Organism: Brevundimonas aurifodinae; assembly: GCF_040195595.1. Lineage (NCBI taxonomy): Bacteria > Pseudomonadati > Pseudomonadota > Alphaproteobacteria > Caulobacterales > Caulobacteraceae > Brevundimonas > Brevundimonas aurifodinae. The sequence goes on along the minus strand of NZ_JBEGDD010000004.1, from coordinate 95,584 downwards.
GTCATCATCAGTTCACGGGACGGAGCGTCGGGGGCGAGGCGTACCCTGACCGCCTCTGGCGGCAGGTTCAGGCGCTGGGCCAGCCCCATGGCCATGACCCGCTCGACCGGCCCGGTCGTCGGCGCGTCGGTCGGCGGGTCGATGGACAGGGTGCGTCGCAGGGCGCGGCCATCGGCGGTTTCGGCCGGGCGTCCGGCCAGGGCCTCGGCGGCGGCGGCGACGCTGAAGCCCGTGGGGCGCGGCGGCGGGGCGGTCAGGACGACCACGAAGGCCACCACCTGCGACGCGATCACGGCGAAGGCTGCCAGCAGGGCCACCTGGACCAGGACGGACATCGAGCCGGGCGCGCGCATCAGCGGACCACCGTCTTCTTCACGCGGGCGTCGAAGCGATAGCCTTCGCCCCGGATCGTCACGATCAGGTCCTTGCCCGATCCGTCGTCGAGCTTCTTTCTCAGCCGGCTGATCTGGACATCCATCGCGCGGTCGAAGACGTCGGCCTCGGCACCGCGCGCGGCCTCCAGAAGCTGGTCGCGCGTCAGAACCCGGCCGGGTCGTTCGACGAAGGCGCGCAGCAGGCCGAACTCGCCCGCCGACAGAATGACCACCTCGCCGTCCGGCCGCAGCAGCTCGCGCCGCACCAGATCCAGCCGCCATCCATCGAACGACAGGGTCGCGCCCGCCGCGGTCTCGTCCTCGCGAGGGCGACGCAGGATGGCGCGGACCCGGGCCAGCAGTTCCCTGGGATTGCAGGGCTTGGCCAGATAGTCGTCGGCCCCGAGTTCCAGCCCGATGATCCGGTCGGTGTCCTCGCCCATGGCCGACAGCATGACGACCGGAGGCGTGCCCGACAGGCGGCGCACGACCGACAGGCCGTCTTCGCCCGGCATCATCAGGTCCAGCACGATCAGGTCGACCGGGTGGCCCGCCAGAGCGGTGTCCATCTCGATCGCCGAGGCCGCGCCCGTCGTCAGATAGCCGTGCTGACCCAGGTAGTCGCACAGCACCTCGCGGATGCCGGGGTCGTCGTCGACGACCAGGATGCGGGCGAGAGTCTCACTCATCGTTGCCTTATGCCCCGGACAAGCCGGCGGCGTCATTTCAGAGCTGAAACAATCGGGCTGTGGTCTGAAACACGGGTGAAAGGTCCTTATGGTGGAACAACCGCTCGGATTTCCACGAGGAGGCTTCATGTCCACGATCGCGCTCGCCACCCTGGCCGCCCTGCTGACCGCGCCACTCCCTCAGGACGGGACGGCGCTCAGGGACGGCCTTGCCGATGCTCTCGGCGAGCGCCGCAGCGAGGTTCGGGTCGTGACCCTCGGTGGCCCCGATGGGCCCGCCCGGATGGACGCCGACGAGGACGGCTTCGTCAGCCGTGAGGAGTTCACCGCTCCGCTGAGCGCCGCCTTCGATCGGCTCGATACCAACGACGACGGACGGCTATCGCCCGATGAGCGCGACGCGGGCCATGCGGAAGACGGCCCAGGGGGCCCGATGACCTTCACCATTCGTGGCCCTGGTGGACCGGGCCAGCACCGACGGCACGGTGTTCCCGGCGATCTGATGGTGTTCCACGGTGGGCCGGAAAGGGGCGGCGACCGTGAGGTCGTGGTGATCCGACGCGGACCGGGCGGCGACGGTGGCGAGGAGATGTCCTGGCACGGCCCGGGCGAGCGTCGGGTCGAGATCCGCCGCTTTGGTGGTCCCGATGGGCCCGGCGACATGGACCGGGACGGCGACGGCCGGGTGTCCGAGGAGGAGTTCCTGGCGCCGCTGCGCGAGGCGTTCCAGCGCATGGACGCGGACAGCGACGGGGCCCTGGAAGAGGGCGAGCGGCCGTCCACTGCCCCGGTATCCGCCGAGTGAAGCCGCCGTGCGACACGCGGGCCTCGGTTTCATGACTTGAGAGGCCGCCCCGCGTCGTTCTAGGCTGTCGGCGATGATTTTCTCCGTCCGCCGATCGATCCTTCGACGTCTCGCGCCCGGACTGGTGGCGATCGCGGTCGCTTTCGGCACAACACCCGTTCTTGTTCCGGCGTCTGTCCAGGCGCGAGGAACGTCGGAGGCGGTGGCGACGCCGGATCGCGAACGGGCGCGGATGAACGCCCGGGTGTTCGACGCCGTCTGGGACACCGTGCGGCGGCGATATTACGACCCGGATCTTCACGGCGTGAACTGGCGCGAGGCGCGCGACATCTATCGTCCGCAGGCCCTGGCGGCGATCGACGACCGGATGCTGTATCGCGCCATTAGCCAGATGCTGGACCTGCTGGACGACGACCATGCTGGGGCGGTGTCCCCCGCCCAGGCCCGGCGGCAGGATGCGGCGCGCAGCCGTCGGGCGGTTATGGGCGTCACCCTGGGACGCGAAAACGTCGATACCTGGCGGATCGAGGATGTTCGTCCCGGCTCGCCGGCCGAGGAGGTCGGGATCGAGATCGGCTGGGTGCTGGAGAGCGTCGATGGCCAGGCTTGGGGCGTCGACTTCGATGTCGAGGACGGCAAGCCCACTCTGCTGCTCTTCCGCGACCCGGCCGGCGAGCGCCGCGAGATCACTTTGGTCCCCCGCGTCATGGACCCCATTCCGGCCTTCAGCGCCGACGTCTCGCGGCCCGGTGCGGTCGTCTTGCGGGTCGAGAGCTTCGAGGCCGGGCTGGGCCGCTGGCTGGGTGATCGCCTGGCGGAGATCCCCGCCGAAACGGATGTGATCCTTGATCTGCGCGGCAATCCCGGCGGGTTGCTGTTGGAAGCGGACGCGGCCTTGTCATGCTTCCTTCCGGCGAGCCAGCCCTGGGCGACGCGGATCGCGCGCGGCGGTCGCCCGGTCACCCTGACGATCATGCCGGGCTGTGGCGGACTGGAAGGGCCTATTCCCCACGACGTGGCCCTGCTGGTCGACGGGTCCAGCCGCAGCGCCGCCGAACTGACGCCCGCCGCGCTCCAGGAGGCCGGGCGCGCTCTGGTCGTGGGCGAGCATACCGCGGGATCGGTGCTGATCTCTCAGGACACAGCGCTGCCCGATGGGGGGCGACTGACGCTCAGCCGCGCGGACTACATCACTTCGGGCGGGGTCCGGCTGGAGAAGCGGGGCGTCCAGCCCGACATCATCGTCACCCGTACCGTCGAGGATCGCCGCTCCGGCCGAGATCCGATGTTGGACGCCGCGATCGAAGCCCTGGCCCGCCAGGAGCTGGAACGGGTCTCGGCGTCGGCGACGCCGACGTCTACCTTGGCGGAGGGCCTCTAGGCCGAGACGGGACGGACGCGCCCTGCGGCATCGCGCGCGCGCTCGCGGGCTTGGTTGACGGTGTCGCCGAGGGCCAGGGCCACGCCCATGCGACGACGCTCGAAGGACTCGGGCTTGCCGAACAGGCGCAGGTCGGCGGTCGGAACCAGGAGCGCCTCTGCCACGCCCTCGTAGCCGATGCCCACCGCATCCATGCCGCCATAGATCACCGCGCTGGCTCCCACGTCGCGCTGGCTCACGTCGATCGGCAGGCCCAGGATGGCGCGGGCATGTAGCGCGAACTCGCTCATCGTCTGGGTGGTCAGGGTGACGAGGCCGGTATCGTGGGGCCGGGGCGAGACCTCTGAGAACCAGACCTGGTCGCCTTTCACGAACAGCTCCACCCCGAAGACGCCGAGGCCGCCCAAGGCGTCCGTGACCTTGCGCCCGATATCCTGAGCCGAGGCCAGGGCGGCGGGGCTCATGGCCTGGGGCTGCCAGCTCTCGACATAGTCGCCCTTCACCTGGCGGTGGCCGATGGGGGCGCAGAAATCCGTGACGACCTGACCGTCGCACAGGGATCGGACGGTCAGCAGGGTGATCTCGAAATCGAAGTCGATGCGGCCCTCGACGATGACCCGCGCCGTCTCGACCCGGCCGGCGGACTGGGCGTAGGCCCAGGCGTTCCCGGCGTCCTCGAGCGCGTCGATCATCGACTGCCCCTTGCCCGAGGACGACATCACCGGCTTGATGAACACCGGCAGGCCGATCCGGTGCGCTGCTTCCATCAGTTCGGCGGCGGACCCCGCAAAGGCATAGGGGCTCGTCGTCAGGCCCAGGTCCTCGGCCGCCAGGCGACGGATGCCCTCGCGGTTCATCGTCAACTGCGTCGCCCGCGCCGTAGGGATGACGGTCGTGCCGGCGGCCTCGACTTCGGCCAGCACTTCGGTGGCTATGGCCTCGATTTCAGGCACAATCAGATGCGGGCGTTCATCAGCGATGACGGCGCGGAGCGCGGCGGCGTCGGTCATCGTCACGACATGGCTGCGGTGCGCGACCTGCATGGCCGGGGCGTCGGCGTAGCGGTCTACGACGATGGTCTCGACGCCGAGCCGCTGGAGCTCGATGACGACTTCCTTGCCCAGCTCCCCGCCGCCCAGAAGCATGACACGGATAGCGGTTGGCGACAGGGGCGTGCCGAGCCTCATGCCGAGGGCCCCTGCTCAGCGGCGTCTTCCTTGGGTGCCCAGTTGCCTGCCGTCTTGGCGGCTTCAATCGCGGCGATCAGGCCCGCATCGGCGCTGAAGCTTTGCAACTCGACGGGTGTCAGCGTCGCGCGCTCGGCGCAGGCCTGGGCCACATGGGGCAGCTCCGGCTGGACGCTGACGCCGCCGTTCTCGGCGTCGGCCCAGATGTTGAACCCCTGTTCGGCCATCGCTTCCGCATCGAAGAAGGAGCGGCACTGCTCGACCCATTCCGCGTCGGGATTGGCCAGCATTCTGCGGCTGAACCAAGCACCCAGAGCGGCCGAACGCACAAGGGGCACATAGTCGGCCGGCATGTCCTCGAACATGCCCAGGACCAGGTTCAGGCCCGGCAGGGCGGCGGGCCAGTCTATCCTCTGCCCCTTGGCCAGGTCATAGGTCACGGCGGTCTGCGAGGTTGAGGGGTAGGCCCCGCCGCAATAGACATCCAGATGCTCGCGCAGCGTGACGAAGCCTGGGCCGGTCATCGGCTGGGTGATCGAGCGGCTCCACCCGCCGCCGGGGCCCTCGCCAGCCATCTCGACGCAGTCGGCCGCGCTCTGGACGGCCGCGGCGTCCAGGCGGTCCAACTCGGCATTGATCCGCGCGATTTCCGGCGTGTCCCCCGCGAGGCGAGGCAGGGCCTCGACGTCGGTGCCGAGACCCGGCCGTGCCTCGAGGATCACGGCGCGAGTGGACACGGCACTGGCCGGTTCGGCGGCTCCAGTCCCACCATCCGCCTGGGAACAGGCACCGAGCAGAAGTGCGGCCGCCGCACCCGCGAAAAGCCTAGGTGAATTGGTCATCTCGATCTCCCGATGAGGTCTGGACCATGCCTCTTGGAACGAGAGGGCGCCAGAGACGAGACGTGACGACGGCCCTCGGATCAGGGTTGCGTCGGCGCGGGGAAGACCCGGCGGAAGGCATCCAGCGCCGCGCCGTGATAGATGGTCGCGTGGCTCTCGGTCGGGCGCGGGTCGTAGGCCCAGGTCAGGTCCGCCGGCGCGGAGGACCGAAGCGCGTCGACCAAGGCGTCCATGGCCGTCTGCATCTCTCCGCCCTCGTCGGCGATGCTCAGAAACAGGGTGCGTGGGCCCGGCGGATGCGCCGCCAGCAGAGCCGACGCCTCGCCGGCCAGCGCCCCGTCATCCCACCACAGGCTGGGGCTGATCGCCACATAGGTGTCGAACAGGGCAGGGGTCTTGAGCGCGGTCTCGACCACGAACAGGCCCGCCAGCGATTCACCCATCAGCACGGTGGTGTCGTCGGTCGGAAAGGTCGCCTCCACGAAGGGGATGACCTCGTCGGCCAGGAAGCGGCGGAAGCGGGCCGAGTCTCCCTGCGTCGGATAGGTGGCGACGATCTCCGGATTGGATGAGCGCAGAGCCAGCTCGTTCCGGCGATCCACCGAGGCGACACCCACCACGATCACGTCGCGCGTCGATCCGTTGACTGTGCCCAGCTGGCCCAGGCCGCTGATGTGGTGGAAGTCCTGGGCCTGACCGCCGTCCAGCACATAGAGCACCGGATAGCGGCGGCCGTCCTCGCTGTGGCCGGGCGGTAGCCACACGTTGATCTCGCGCGGTTGGCCCATGACCTCAGACGGCAGGACGTAGGACTGGCCGATGACAATAGGCGTCGGCGTTGGTGTCTGAGCCAAGGCCGGGACGGCCCCAAACAGGGCGGCGACGGACAGCAGAAGGGCCGCGAACCGCATCCTCAGAGCCGCGCCTTGACCGCCGCGACCACGGCCTCGGCGGTGATGCCGAACTCGCGATAGAGGACGTCCGCGGGGGCCGAGGCGCCGAAGCCGGTCATGCCGACAAAGGCCCCGTCCTCGCCGATGAAGCGCTCCCAGCCCTGCTGGATCGCGGCCTCGACGGCGACGCGAACCGTGCCGCGACCCAGAACCGAGGCCTGATAGGCAGCGTCTTGTGTCTCGAACAGCTCGAAGCAGGGGACCGAGACGACGCGGGTGGGCGTGCCCTCGGCCTCCAGCGCCTCGGCGGCCTTGAGCGCGATCGGCACTTCGGTGCCGGTGGCGAACAGGCTGGCCTTGGCCTCGCCAGACGCGGCCTTCAGCTCATAGGCACCGCGCGCGGACAGGTTCTCATCCGAGGCGGTGGTACGGACCGCCGCCGTCTTCTGGCGCGACAGGGCGAGCGCCGAGGGCGTGGTCTTGGCTTCCAGCGCCAGCTGCCAGCACTCGAAGGCCTCGACCGTGTCGGCGGGGCGGAAGACCATCAGGTTCGGGATGGCGCGGAGCGCCGCCAGATGCTCGACCGGCTGGTGCGTCGGGCCGTCTTCGCCCAGGCCGATGGAGTCATGCGTCAGGACGTGGATGACACGGATGCCCATCAGGGCCGCCAGACGGATCGACGGGCGGCTGTAGTCCGAGAACACCATGAAGGTGCCGCCGTAGGGGATGACCCCGCCGTGCAGCGCCATGCCGTTCATGGCCGCCGCCATGCCGTGCTCGCGGATGCCCCAGTTGACGTAGCGTCCTTCGTAGGTCGGGGCGTCGAAGATCGGCGTGCCCTTGACCAGGGTGTTGTTCGATCCCGTCAGATCGGCCGAGCCGCCGATCATCTCGGGCACGGCACCGAACACAGCCTCCAGCGCCGCGCCAGAGGCCTGGCGGGTTGCCTGAGCGGGCTTGTCGACCAGCAGCTGTGCGATGCCCGCGTTCAGGCCGTCGAAGGCACGCTCGGGCAGGTCGCCGGCCATGGCGCGGGTGAAATCGGTTGCCTGGGACGAGGCCGCCAGCCGCGCCTCCCAGGCTTTGCGGTCCTTGCCGCCGCGCTTGCCGACCTTCTTCCACGCCTTCTCGACGGCCTCGGGCAGTTCAAACGGCTCGTGGGTCCAGGACAGGCCCAGGCGGGTGGCTGCGATCTCGGCGGCGCCCAAGGCTGCGCCGTGGGTCTTGTGGCTGCCTTCCATGGTTGCTGCGCCGCGACCGATCCTGGTCTTGCAGGCGATCAGGGTCGGCCTGTCCTGACGGGTCGCCCACTGCAGCGCGGATTTGACGGCCTTCACATCGTGGCCATCGACAGCCTTGACCGCCCAGCCGGCGGCCTTGAAGCGGGCCTTCTGATCCGTGGCGTCCGACAGGCTGACCGCCCCGTCGATGGTGATGGCATTGTCATCCCACAGCACCGTGAGCTTGTTCAGCCGATAGCGACCGGCCAGAGCGATGGCCTCCTGGCTGACGCCCTCCATCAGGCAGCCGTCGCCGGCGATGACCCAGGTGCGGTGATCGACCAGATCCTCGCCGAACCGCGCCGCCAGATGCCGCTCGGCCATCGCGAACCCCACGGCATTGGCCAGGCCCTGGCCCAAGGGCCCGGTGGTCGTCTCCACCCCCGGCATGTGGCCGTACTCGGGGTGGCCTGCGGTCTTGGAGCCCCACTGGCGGAAGCTGGACAGCTGCTCCTTCGTCGCGGCCTTGTAGCCGGTCAGGTGCAGCAGGGCGTAGACCAGCATCGAGCCGTGGCCCGCCGACAGGATGAAGCGGTCGCGGTCGGCCCAGTCGGGGCGGGACGCGTCGAACTTCAGGAACCGGGAGAACAGCACCGTCGCCACGTCCGCCATGCCCATCGGCATGCCGGGGTGACCGCTGTTGGCCTTCTCCACGCCGTCCATCGACAGGACCCGGATGGCGTCGGCCATCTGCTTGAGGGAGGCTTTGTCGGGAGCGGTCTTGGCGTCGGCCACGGGCGAAACTTTCGTCGGGAGGCGGAAAAAGGGGGGCGGCGCCGCTTTACCGCGCGGCCGTGGCGGGTTCTATACGAAATCTGGAGGAAGCGACCGATGGCCGACGCCACAACCGCCGCCCGCGACCGGCTCGACCGGGCGCTCAGCACGCTCGAACGCAAGATCCACGAGCTGAAGCTGGCGCCTGTGGTGGCGGACGACGACCTGTTCGCCCTGCCCCCGCCGCCGTCCGCGCGAATCGAGGACGAGCGCCGCATCGCCGAGCTGGAAGCCGCCGGTCGCGACGCCTCCGAGGCCCTGGCCCGCGCCGCCGAGGCGGTGCGCGAGGTCCTGTCCGAAGCCGAAGCCGACGAGGCCGCGTGATGGCCACCGTCACGGTCGAGATCAACGGTCGCCCCTATGCGGTGGGTTGCGCCGACGGTCAGGAGGAACGCGTTCGCATCCTGGCCAAGCAGTTCGACGCCAATGTGCGCCAGGTCGCGGCCGACGTGGGTCATGTCGGTGATTTGCGGCTGTTCCTGATGGGGGCTCTCGTCCTTGCTGACGAACTGCACGAGGCGCGTCTGGCCGCCGGCGTGACGCCACCGGGGCAGGCCGCTCCGCCGTCGGATGCCGGGGTGGCCGAGGCGCTGAACGCCGTCGCGGCCCGGATCGAGAAGATCGCGCAAGGTCTGTAGCTCGCCATTGCCGCCGGGTCCGGCGACGCCTATCTTGTCCGACGGCGGGTCCTGCTGTGGCTCACGTCGAAGGCAACATATCCTCGCGGCCTTAATTCACTCGAAGGGATCTGCCCCTGTCCGGCCTCGTGGGGTCGGGTATGCGGAGCCCACCTGGCTACCCAGGCTCGAGAGGATTTAAACCGTCCTTCACGGCTCTCATGGCGCCGCCACCCTTTCCTCCTGGTGCGCTACCGCTCGCCGCGCGGCGGCTCGCTGCTTGAGCGCGGTGGCTGCATGGTTTTCCCGAACAAGGCTGCCCTGCGTGCGGAAGCTCGCGCGTTGCGCCGGCGTCTTGCCGAGATCGAGCCCGAGGCCGGCGAGCGCGCTTCCCTCCATGCCGATGATCTCCCCCACGGGGATGTCGTCGCCGTTTATCGCGCCATGGGCTCCGAGCTCGATCCCGAACCGCTCGCCCGGGCCCTGGCCGCGTCGGGGGCCGTCCTGTGCCTGCCGGTGGTGCTGCAGCGGGACGCGCCGATGATCTTCCGTCTCTGGTCGCCGGACGATCCGCTGGAGATGGACGCGGCGGGCTGTCCCGCGCCCCTGCCGCTGGCCGAGGACATCGATCCGGATCTGATCATCACGCCGCTGCTGGCGTTCGACGACTTCGGCGCGCGGCTGGGGCAGGGGGGCGGCTATTATGACCGGACCTTCGCCGCCCGGCCGCGGGCGACCCGCATCGGCTTCGCCTTCTCCGACCAGAGGGTCGATCGCCTGACGACAGAGCCCCATGACATTCCGCTGCATGGCGTTCTGACCGAGGTCGGCTATACCCCCGCCCGAAAGGCGGACCCCGCATGAGACTGGCATTCTTCGGCGACGTGATCGGCAAGTCCGGCCGCGACGGCTTGACCGACCACCTGCCGGGTCTGAAGCGCGACCTGAAGCTGGATTTCGTCGTGGTCAATGCCGAGAACGCCGCCGGCGGCTTCGGCATCACCGAGAACACGGCCAAGGAACTGTTCATGGCCGGGGCCGACTGTCTGACGCTGGGCAACCACTCCTGGGACCAGCGCGAGGCCCTGACCTATATCGTGCGTGAACCGCGACTGATCCGCCCCGCGAACTATCCGCGCCTGATGGATGCGCCGGGTGCCGGAGCGAACCTGTTCGAGACGCCTTCCGGCAAGACCGTGCTGGTCATGAACGTCCTGGGCCGCATTCATATGGACCCGAACGACGATCCCTTCAGCGCGGTGGACCGCGAGCTGAACGCCGCGCCGCTGGGTGTGGTGGCCGACGCCGTGATCGTCGACATGCACGCCGAGGCGACCTCGGAGAAGATGGCCATGGGTCATTTCTGCGACGCCCGCGCGTCGCTGGTGATCGGCACCCACACCCACGTTCCGACCGCCGACGCCCAGATCCTGCCCGGTGGCACCGCCTATCAGACCGACGCGGGCGGCTGCTGCGACTATGACAGCGTGATCGGCAACGAAAAGGAGGAGCCGCTGAGGCGGTTCACGACGCGGATCAGCGGCGGGCGCTATTCTCCCGCATCGGGCCCGGCGACCGTGTGCGGCGTTTACGTCGAGACCGACGACAAGACGGGGCTGGCGACGCGCATCGAGCCGATCCGGGTGGGTGGGCGGCTGAGTCAGAGTATTCCGGTCGCGGCCTAAAGGTCGTCTGGGGTCAGCCCCGTATGTTTGGCATATGCGTGCCAGCATCCGAGGTCCGACTTCATCGGCGTCGTGAAAGGCGAACACGACATCGTCCCAACCCGCGCGCTCAAGCACGCGGTGCGATCCTGCTCGCCGCTTCTCAGTCCAGCCGATGCGTTCGAGGGCTGCGAGCAGTCTTCGGGCCTTGACCGAAGGCCAGACGCTCACGCGGCGAAGAGCCGATCGACCTCCGGAGCGCGTTCGCCGTTGTCGAGGCGATCGGCAAGCACTCGCAAGACCAGGGCTTCGACCTTCGCGACGGCTTCTTCCCGGCTCTGGCCATAGGCCATGACGCCGGGCAGGGTCGGTGCCTCGGCGATCCAGCGACCATCATCCTCGCGTTCGACTTCCAACTGCATGCCGGACTCCTTCGGCGCGGAGGATACATCGATACGCGGCTTGCGCCTATTTCGGCCTCAGGCGGCGACCAGCCGCGCACTCCCCGCTTCTACCACCATTGTCTGGCGTGTCGTCAGCACGCCGTTCCGGTTCTGGACCTGGTCCAGCACCTTGAACTCGGTCTGCCACCGCTCGGGCGTGACGTCGCAGAGCACATAGCCGCGCTGGCTGTTGCGGAACTTCAGCTGGGGGTTGGCGGCCAGGAAAGCTTCCTGATCCGCGCGCTGGTCCTGTCCGTCGCCGCCCGAGCTGATCGAGGTGGACACGAACTCGGTGGCGATCGGCGACCCTTCGGGATTGCGGCCGTCGAGGTAGAGCTCGCCGGCATAGTTCTGATGCTCGTCGCCGGTCAGGACGACGGTGTTCGCGATCCGGCGGTCGCGGATGTGGCGCAACAGGCGTTCGCGCGGAACGCGGTAACCCGCCCAGCTGTCGGGATTGACGCCGTAATCCTCGCCGAGGTTTCGATCCAGATCCATGACCATGATCTGCTGGGCCAGAGCCTTCCAGGTCGCCTCGGACCGATCCAGATTGGTCAGCAGCCAGGCTTCCTGCGCCTCGCCCAGAACCTGGGCCATGCGGTCGTTGATGCCGTCGCAGCCCGCGTTGAACCGGTCGCCGCAGGGCTGGTCCGTCCGAAACTGGCGGGTGTCCAGCAGGTTGAGGTCCAAAAGGTCGCCATAGACCGCCCGGCGATACAGCTGCATCGAGGCCCCACGCGGGAACGAAGAGCGTCGCAGCGGCATGTGCTCATAGTAGGCCTGCATCGCCGCCGCCTGGCGCAGGGCGAAGACGGCCGGATCGGTGCCGTCCTGATCGATGTCCGAGACCCAGTTGTTGTCGATCTCGTGGTCGTCCCAGGTGGTGAACCAGGCCGCCGAGGCGTGCGACGCCTGCAGGTCGGTGTCCATCTTGTACTGGGCATAGCGTTGCCGGTAGTCAGTGACGGTGTAGACCTCGCCGCCGACATGGACGCGCAGGTTTTCATTCGGCGTCGTTGAGCCGTAAATTCGGTTGCCACGCCCCTCGTAGATATAGTCGCCATAGCAGTAGATGAAGTCGAGCTCCTCGGCCGCGATCTTCCTGTGGGCGGTGTAGTAGCCGCTCTCATAGGCCTGGCAGCCCAGGACGCCGAAACGGACCCGGTCGAGCGCGGCACCCGTGACCGGCATGGTCTTGGCCCGTCCGACGCCCGAACGCTCGCGCCCGGCTATAAAGCGGTAGAAGTAGGGCCGTCCCGGTTCCAGCCCGCCGACCTCGACGTGGACGGCATGGCCCAGCTCGGGGCGGGCGATGACCTCTCCGGTCTGGATCACGGTGCCGAAGCTCGGATCGGCCGCGACCTCCCAGGTCACCGCCATCGGCTGCGACGGCATGCCGTGATCGGGCTCCAGCGGGCGAGGCGCCAGCCGCGTCCAGATGACGAAGCCGTCGGGCAGGGGGTCGCCCGCCGCCACGCCCAGCTGGAAGGGATTGTCCTCGAACACGGCCTGGGCCAGCGAGGCGCGGCTGGAGACGCCGCTCAACATCGAGCCGAGACCGACCCCCACCAGCAGGGAACGACGCGACAGAATCGGGGACATGAACGCTCCTGGGACTGCTCCGCCTTCGCTTAGCGGGTGCATGTGACAGTTCCTGTTCCCCTTGTCTTCGGCGACCGAGCCGGGTCGCGACGTCTGGGATGCAGGGCGTCGCGCGACGCCCCCTTTTTTGCCCGGATTGGCGTCGTCAGAAACAAGAGGGTTGTAAGGCAAAGCTTTCGGAGAGCATTGTGCGATCACGCAGCGGGGGCTGCGCTTTGGAGAAAAAACCATGAAATCTCTGTTTCTTACGGCCGGGGCTGTCGCCCTCGCCCTGTGCGCGTCCTCGGCCTCGGCCCAGCAGACCATCAACCTGTCGGCGGGCTTCCTGCCGGACCCCGTCGAGGTCGACATCTACTCGGGAGGTCCGAACGACGCGTCCGATCTGGGCGGTTCGTGCGTCGGCTCCATCGCCGGCAGCCCGGACGTGGTCGTCAACTTCCGCAGCCAGGGCGGCGCGCTGTCGTTCAGCCATGTCTCGGGCGGCGACACCAGCCTGATCATCAACGGTCCCGATGGCCGGTATTACTGCAACGATGACTCCAACGGCCTGAACCCTGTCCTGACCTGGGGCTCGGCCCCCAGCGGCCAGTACGACGTCTGGGTCGGCGCTGTGGGCGAGCCCACGGGCGGCACCCTGCTGATCTCCGAGAGCCCGCTCTAGGGCGTCCTACCACCACAGACAGGAGACGCCGCATGCGCGCTCTATCACTCGTCTGCGCTTTGGCCCTGGTCGCGGCGGCGTCAACCGCCGCGGCTCAGGACCCGAGTCTGAACGCCAGTTCGGGCGGCTCGCGCCACAACGCGGGCTTCTCGCCTGACCCGATCACCGTCAGCATCTACTCGGGCGGTGGCGTCGACGCTTCCCGGTCGATCGGCGGGTCCTGCGTCGGCATGATCGCCGAGGCACCGGACTATGAGTTCACCTATCGCGCCGGTTCGTGGCCGCTGACCTTCGCGGTCGATGCGGATACCGACACCAGCCTGGTGATCAACGCTCCGGATGGGCGCTGGTACTGCGTCGATGATTCCGAAGGTCTCAATCCCGTCCTGCGTTGGGGAACGCCGCAAAGCGGCTCCTACGACATCTGGGTGGGCGCCGTCGGCCAGGCGGGTCCTTCGACCCTCTACATCACCGAGCAGAACTGATCGTCTTGTCGGTTCGGACCGCCGGCCGTCCGCGTCAGCGGGCGGCCGGTTTCCATGTCTGGAGCTCGGTGATCTCGCGCGACCGGGCGTCGATGATGGAGCGCGCCAGGCGCTGGATCTCGGGGTCCGAGGATTGAGAGAGCGCTGCCTCTGCGGCGACGATCGTTTCGCGATGCTGGTCGATCATCGCGACGACGAACGCCTGATCGCCCACCGACCGCGCCGATGCCGCCGGCGGCGCTTCGGCATCGGCGAGCATGGCCGGATCGATCGGATGGGCCGCCGCCCGGTTGGCTGTCAGGGCCTCTTGCCGGGCCTGGTCGACGGGATCGCCCCCGCCCTCGCAGCCTGCGAGCGCGAGGACCGACAGGAGCAGCGCCGCGCTTGCGGTCGTCCTCATGCCTCGATCCATCGGGGCATCCAGGCCTCGTGCATCTCGCGCAGATGCTTCAGCGGAATGCTGAACAGGTCGGTCGAGGCGAAGGCGTCACCCCGCGCGTGACCCACGACCGAGGCGTGCAGGCCGGCCTCGCGGGCACCGGCGAGGACCTCTTGCGGGTTGGAGACGGCGACCAGATAGCGGGCCTGATCCTCTCCGAACAGCAGGATGTGGGCGTGGGCGGCGCTGGTCGCCTCCAGCACGACGCCGGTATCGGATGCCAGCGCCATGTCGGCAGCCGCTCCGACAAGACCGCCGTCGGACAGGTCGTGGACACAGGTCAGCCGACCGGCCTCGATCTCGCCGCGCACGAAATCGCCCGTCCGGCGCTCCAGCGCCAAATCGACCGGCGGCGGCGCGCCGTCCTCGCGGCCCAGCACCTCGCGCAGATAGATCGAGGCGCCGAGCTCTCCGACCGTCTCGCCGATCAGCACCAGGGTGTCGCCCTCGGCCATGGTCGAAAAGCCCGCGACCACGTCGTAATTGGGCAGCAGGCCGACGCCGCCGACGGTCGGGGTCGGCGGAATGGCGACGCCGTTGGTCTCGTTGTAGAGCGATACATTCCCGCTCACGACCGGGAAGTCCAGCGCGCGACAGGCCTCGGCCATGCCGTCGATGGCGCGGACGATCTGGCCCATGATCTCGGGCCGCTGGGGGTTGCCGAAGTTCAGGTTGTCGGTGATGGCGATGGGGCGAGCGCCGACGGCCGTCAGGTTGCGCCAGGCCTCGGCCACCGCCTGTTTGCCGCCTTCATAGGGGTCGTTCTGGACATAGCGGGGTGTGCAGTCCGAGGTGACGGCCAGACCCTTGTCGGTTCCATGCACGCGCACCACGCCCGCGTCGGCTCCGGTGGCCGAGTCCTGCAACGTGTCGGCCATGACGTGGCGGTCGTACTGCTCCCAGATCCAGCGCTTGGACGCCATGTCGGGGCAGGTCAGCACCTTCAGCACCGCGTCCTCCCAGACCTCGGGCGCTGGCACGTCGGCGGGCGCGATCCGCGCGTGCAGGTCGGGCTGGAGCCAGGGCCGGTCATAGAGGGGCGCATCGTCGAACAGGGGGGCCAGCGGGACATCGCATACGACCTCGCCATGATGGTTCAGCACCAGCCGGCCCGTGTCGGTGGTCATGCCGATGACGGCGGCGTCCAGGCCCCACTTCTTGAAGATGCGGTGGCCGTCGTCCTCGCGCCCGGGCTTCAGCACCGCCAGCATCCGCTCCTGGCTTTCCGACAGCATCATTTCATAGGCGGTCATGCCCTCTTCGCGCTGGGGCACGGCGTCCATGTTCAGCTCGATGCCCACGCCGCCCTTCCCCGCCATCTCGACGGAGGAACTGGTCAGCCCCGCCGCGCCCATGTCCTGAATCGCGGCCACGGCACCGGACGCCATCAACTCCAGCGTCGCCTCGATCAGCAGCTTCTCGGCGAAGGGGTCGCCGACCTGGACGGTGGGGCGTTTGGCGTCCGATTCGTCGTCGAACTCGGCCGAGGACATCGTCGCGCCGTGGATGCCGTCGCGTCCGGTCTTGGAGCCGAAATAGACCACCGACATGCCCGCGCCGGGCGCGGCCGAATAGAAGATGCTGTCGGCCCGGGCCAGGCCCACGCACATGGCGTTGACCAGGATGTTGCCATTGTAGCCCCGGTGGAAATTGGTCTCGCCCGCCACGGTCGGCACGCCGACGCAGTTGCCGTAGCCGCCGATGCCGCTGACCACGCCCTTGACCAGGCGCTTGGTCTTCTCGTGCCCGATGTCGCCGAACCGCAGGGCGTTCAGCAGGGCCACGGGTCGCGCGCCCATGGTGAAGACATCGCGCATGATGCCGCCCACGCCGGTCGCCGCGCCCTGATAGGGCTCGATGAAGGAGGGATGGTTGTGCGACTCCATCTTGAAGATGCAGGCGTCGCCGTCGTCGATGTCGATGACGCCGGCGTTCTCGCCCGGCCCGCAGATGACGCGCGGGCCCTTGGTCGGGAACTTGCCGAGGTGGATTTTCGAGGACTTGTACGAGCAGTGCTCGGACCACATCACCGAGAAGACACCCAGTTCGACGGCATTTGGCTCGCGTCCCAGCCGGTCCAGGATCACCTGATACTCATTGGGGGCCAGTCCCCATTCGACGGCGAGTTCGGCGGAGGTCTTTTGGGGCGCGCTCATGAGGCGCGCTTCTAGCCATGAACGGTTCCGCTGTCAGCCCGGCATGCCGCCCAGTCCGACCGCCGCGTTAAGACGGGCGTAAGCGGTCAGAGCCTGACCGCGCGCGGCGGCCTCCTCGGCGCGGGCGTCGGCGGCGGCGCGTTGGGCGGTCAGCACGTCGAGAAAGGGCGAGACGCCGCCCCGGTAGCGCTGGTTCGCCAGCCGCGCCTGATCCTCGGCGGCGGCCACAGCCTCGGCCAGAGTCACGGCGCGGGCTTCGGCGGCGGCGAGGGCGACGAGCGCAGTCTCGACTTCAGACAGGGCATCGACAGCGGCCTGGCGAAAGGCGAGCTCGGCCTGGGTCCGGCGGGCGTCAGCGGCGTCGCGAGCGCTCTCCAGGCGGCCGAAACTGAACAGCGGCGCGGTCAGGCCACCTGCGATCTGGCTGAGGAAACCCGAGGCGGTGAAGGGCGTCTCCGGATCGATCTCCTGACCGCCCAGAGCGGCGCCAAGCGAAAGCGTCGGCCAGAAGTCGCGTCGGGCAGCCCTCGCGTCGGCCCCGGCGGCCCAGAGCTCCAGTTCGGCGGCTCGGAGGTCCGGACGGCGGGCCAGGACGGCGGCGGGGGCGGACAAGGCCCGCACGGGTGGGGTCTCCAGCGCGATGGCGGTGGAGTGGGTCAGGGCCGGAGTCAGGTTGCCAGGGTTGAGGCCGAGCAGGGCCTCCAGACCCAGCCGGGCCTCGTCGGCCGCCTGGCGCGCCGCGATGGGCCGAGCACGGGCTGAGGCGAGGGCGGCGCGAGCCGACGCCGCGTCCAGCCCCGAGGTCAGGCCCGCCCGTTCCCGCGTACCGGCGAGAGATAGCGACCCTTCCAGGGCCGCGACGGCCTCATCGCCGGCGACGGCGGTCGCCTCGGCCTCGCGATAGGCGGCGTAGAGCTGGACGGCGGTCGACCGGGCGACCAGGCGGGCGGCCTCGGCGCGGGCGGCCGCGGCCTCGACGCGCAGGCGTTCGGCCTCGACGCGGGTGCGGATCGCGCCGTTCAGGTCGGGGTTCAGGCTGAAGGCGACCAGGGCCTGGAACGTCTCCTGGTCCAGATCGTCGGTCGATTGGCGCTCGGCGGTGCCCTGTCCGCCGATCTCGGGCCGAAGCGCCGCGCGGGCGGAACCAAGACGCGCCCGCGCCTCGAACAGACGGCCCTCGGCGATGCGGACGTCGGAGGCCTCGCCGGCCTGTTCCACGATGTCGTCGAGCACCGGGTCACCGATGGCGGTCCACCAGCGATCGGTAGCGGGAACGGCGGCGGGCAGGGCGGCGACGTCCCACGCGGCCGGGGCAGCGAAGGAGGATGGGGTCGGCACGGCGTCGCTCGCGCAGGCCGACAGGAGGACGCTCGCCGTCGTAATGAGCAGGGCCTGGCGGATCATCGCGCGGGCTCCGCCGGACGGGTCCCCGCCTGCGTCGCCGAGGGCGCGGCCTCGACGAAGACATCCATGCGCTGGCCCAGATAGGCAGGGGCGGCGGCTGGGTCGAAGGCAAAGATCACTTCCACGACGCGCGTGTCCACGCGCTCGGACCCGCCGGACAGGGCGCGCTTCTCGACCACCTGTGGCTCGATGCGGACCAGCGTCAACGGGATGCGCCGCTCGGCCTGACCGCGCAGGGTCCCGTAGGCTCGGCCCGAGCGGGTCAGGCGACCCGCATCGGCCTCGTCGAACTCGGCCCGGACATGCAGCCGGGCGTCCTCGCCCATGGCGATCAGGGGCTGGGAGGCCGGACCGGCCGGGGCGTATTCGCCGGGCCGGACATCGACGCGGAAGATGCGCCCGGCAATGGGCGCGGCGACCGTCAACCGGTCCAGATCGACGCGTCGGGCCTGGGCCTGAGCGCGGGCGGCGGCAGCGCTGGCCCGGGCCTGAGCCAGGGCGGCCTCGGCACGACGGACGGCGAAGCGGCGGCGCTCGAGTTCGTCGCCGGACAGGGCCCTCGGATCATCGACCGCCTCGAACAGCGAGAGCCGCTGACGCTCGTCGGCCAGGGCCACCTCGGCCTGACGCGCGGCGGCCTGGGCGGAGGCGGCGTCCGCCTGAGCCGTGGCGACGGCGGCCTGGGCGGCGCGGGAGTCGAGGCGGAACAGGGGCTGGCCCTGCGCGACCCGGTCGCCGGGCTGGACCAGGACGCTGCGGATCACGCCCGGCACCTCGGCGGCGACGGCGATCAGTTCGGACTGGGGCTCGATCGTCCCGATGCCCGCGACGGTCGAGGCATAGGCGGCGGTCGGCGGCGTGGCGGGCGGATCGGCGCGGGTGCGCTCGGGCCGGATCACGGCGCTGATGGCGAAGATCAGGCATCCGCCGGCGACGGCGGGCAGGATCAGGCGCTGAATCTGCTGGCGGCGGCTAGTGGGCATGAAGTCCCTCCGGGAGTGTTCCTAGGCGGCTGTCTCCGACGATCCGTCCGTCTTCCATGGCGACGATCCGGTCGGCGTAGCGGTAGATGCGGTTGTCGTGGGTCACGACCAGGACGGCCCGGCCGGGTCCCCCGGCGGCGTCCTTCAGCAGTTCCATGACCTGCCGGCCGGTCTCGGCGTCCAGCGCCGCCGTGGGCTCGTCGCAAACGACCAGGTCCGGCTCGTGGACGATGGCGCGGGCGATGGCGACGCGCTGCTGCTGGCCGCCCGACAACTGGCGCGGCAGCTTGTCGGCGTGCGGTCCCATGCCCAGTGTCTCGAGCACCACACGGGCCTTCTCGGCGGCGACCTTCAGCGGCATGCCGTCGGCGACCAGAGCCATGGCCGCGTTCTCGGCGGCCGTCAGGGCGGGCAGCAGGTTGTACTGCTGGAAGATGAAGCCGATCCGGCGGCGACGCAGGATGACCTTTTCGGAATCCTTCATGCGGGTGATGACATTGCCCATCACCTCGACCTCGCCGCCGGTGGGCTTCAGCGTGCCCGACAGGATCGACAGTAGGGTGGTCTTGCCGCAGCCGGAGGGCCCGACCAGCATGGTCAGCTCTCCGGACGCGACCTCCAGGTCCACGTCGAACAGGACCTGGGTCTTCAGGCCGTTCGAGCCGAAGGCCATGTCGATCTCGCGGGCGATCACGGCGCTCATGGCGATCAGCCCCTGAAGACGATGGCGGGATCGACGCGGAACACCTTGGTCAGGCTGCCCAGCACCGAGATCAGGATGATCAGGAAGACCACCACGCCGGTCCCGACCAGCACCTGCCAGGGCAGGTAAAAGTCCTCCAGCGCCGCCCCGCCGCGCACCAGGGTGAAGAACAGGGCCGCCCCGCCCATGCCGAGCCCATAGCCCATCAGTCCGACCACGGCGGCCTGCAGCAGCACCATGCCGGTGATCTGGCCATTGGTCGCGCCGATGGCCTTCAGCGCCCCGAACTGGCGCAGGTTCTCGATCACGAACAGGTAGAAGGTCTGGGCCGTCACCGCCGCCCCGACCACGAAGCCCAGCATCACCGTGATGCCGAAGTTCACCGGGATGCCCGTGCGGGTCAAATAGTACTGGACGCTGCGCCAGGCGAAGCTGTCCCAGGTCAGGGCCTGCAATCCGGTCTGGGCCGAGATGCGTTCAGCCAGCGCCTTGGCGTCCTGGCCGTCTTTGGCGCGCACCAGGACGAAGGACAGCTTGTTCCGCTGGGGCGGGGTCAGCGCCATGGCCTCGGAGTAGCGGACATAGGCGATCGGGAAGGTGATGAAGGGCGGCGACGCATCGGCGATGCCGGTCACGACCACGCGCCGGTCGTTGATCTCGGCTTCGGTCCCGACCTTGGTCAGGGGATCGGCGTCGGGCCAGATCAGGCTGGCCCCTTCCTTGTCAAACACGATGCCGCCGGGACGGCGCAAGGCCTCCAGGTCGCCCGCCAGCCACTCGCGCGGCGCCCCGACCAGGGTCTCGTCATCGATGCCCACCAGGCTGACCTGGTTGATCAGCCCGTCCTGGGTCCGAAAGATCGCCAGGCCCTTGTAGAGGGGCGCGGCCCATTCCACGCCCTCGACCGAGCGGACCCGACCCAGCGCGGCGTCCGGCATCGGCTCGACCTCGTCGACATAGCGGACCCGGGTGTCCATGACCCAGATGTCGGCCTCGCGGATGTCCAGCACCTGATTGGCGGTGCGGGTCATCAACCCGATGAAGATCGAGACCTGCTGGCTCATCAGCAGGGTGGCGAAGGCCACGCCGAACACCAGCGCCAGATATTTGGCGCTGTCACCCAGCAGCATCTTCAGCGCGACAGATCTCATCCTCGGAATCCTGTGATCCGTGGTTGGGGGTTGCGCCGGGACTGGCGCGTCGGGGTAAGCTGGGATACTGTGTGAATAACAATACTGATCGGTTCAGTATGTCAAGTGACGGTGCGATGACGCTCGCCGAACCCGCGATCCGCCGAGGCCGCCCGCGCGACACGGCCAAGGACGAGGCCATCCTGCTGGCGGCGGGCGACCTGTTCATGGAGCACGGCTACGAGGCCGTCAGCGTGGACGCCGTGGCCCAAAAGGCGGGGGTGTCCAAGGCGACGATCTATGCCCGCTACGCCGACAAGGATGCGCTGTTTGCCGCCGTGTTGCGTCAGGAGTGCGAGCGGGCCGTGTCACCCGACAGCTTCTTTCCGGCAGAAGATCAGCCGGTCCGCGAGACCCTGATCCTATTGGCCACGCGCTTCCTCGACCTGGTCACCGGAGAGAAGGCCATGCAGATGAACCGCGTCCTGGTGGCCGAGACCGCGCGCGCGCCGCGCATGGCGGAGCTGTTCTACGAGACCGCGGTGCTGACGCTGAAGAACCGCTTCGCCGAGTGGCTGCGGGTCGAGACCGCCAGAGGCCGACTGCACGTCCGCGACGCCGACGGGGCGGCCTGGCGCTACCTGGGCGGGGTCAAGGGCGAGGCCCATCTGAGGGCATCGTTCGGACTGCCGCCCATCCCGCCCGCCCAACTGAAGGCGCACATCGAGGCGGCGGCGGACGAGTTCCTGCGCGCCCACGCCGCCGACCCGGCACCGAACAAGGCCGTCTGAAGGCTCCGTTTCGACGCCTACGAGCGGTCAGGCCGGGGCGTTCCGGGCGATCTGTCCGCGTGCCAGGAACAGGGTCAGGGCCGCGATCGTCGCTCCCATGCCCAGGATCACCGAAACCGTCGGCAGGGTCCAACCGGCCTGGAACAGGAAGCCGGCGATCATCGGAGCCAGCGCCGCCCCGCCGCGCCCCAGGCCGATGATGAAGCCCGTCGCCGTGGCGCGCAGCTGGGTCGGGAAGGACTGGGCCACGATGGCATACAGGCCGACGATCGGCGCGTTGGTGAAGAAGCCCGCCACCGCCGCCGCGATCGAGATCTGGTTCAGCGTCTCCCAGCCCTGGCCAAAGCCGATGACGGCGACGGTCGAGGCCAGCATGGCCACGATGGTCAGGGCGGTGACCCGCGCCTTCAGCGTCAAGAGCCCCAGCGTCAGGGCGCCGATCGCGCCGCCAATGCTGGCCCACACCAGCACCCCGGCCGCGAGCGGGGGCGCGAAGCCCATGTCCACCACGATCTTCGGGATCCATTTGATGATGTAGTAGAAGGTGATGATGTGCATGAAGTAGGACAGCGCCAGCAGCACGGCGAGCGCGGCGAACTGCTTCGAGAACAGCAGCGGCAGTCCGGCCTTGGGCTTGATCGCGGGCACGTCGGGCAGGGCCTCGATGGCGGCGTGGCCCATCCGCTTCAGGGTCTTGTTGATCCGCTCCAGCGCCCCCGGTCCGCGCTTGTGCATCTCGAAGGCGATCGATTCGGGGGCCAGCCACAGCACCAAAGGAATGAAGGCCGCGGTGGCCACGCCGCCCAGGATGAAGACGGCTGGCCAATCGTAGATCTTGAGCAGTTCGCCCGAGATCAGGCCGCCGATCACCGATCCGATCGGGAGGCCGGCGGACATCAGCACGACGCACAGCGCACGACGCTTGGCGTTGGCGGCCTCGGCGACGGCGGCGTTGATCGAGGCCAGCATGCCGCCGATCCCCAGGCCGGTGATGACCCGGTAGACGCACAGGGTGGTGATGTCGGTGGCGGTCGAGGCGGCGAACATGCCTCCGGACATGACCAGCAGGCACCCCAGGATGGTCTTCCTGCGCCCGATGGCGTCGGCGACATTGCCCAGCAGCAGCGATCCGAACGCCATGCCGACCAGTTCCATCGACAGGACGATGCCCAGCGCCGCGCGGTCGATGCCCCAGTCCGCAACGATGCCGGGCGAGGCATAGCTGATCGACAGCACGTCGAAGCCGTCGAGGGCGTTCAGCCCGACCATCAGCAGAACCACGGTCCACTGGAACCGCGACATGCGCGCCTGGTCGACCAGGGCGCGGGGGTCCGTCACCATCGAGAATACTCCCTTGGCGACCACTGACGGGTCGCTTGACTGATCCATAGCAGAACGAATGTCCGCGTCATGCCGCCTCGCCTCGCAGACCTGCACGCGCGGCGGCGGCGGTGTTGGACAGCAGGCAGGCGATGGTCATGGGCCCGACGCCGCCCGGCACAGGGGTCAGCCAGGCGGCGTGGCCCGCCTCCTCGGCCGCGACGTCTCCGACCAGGCGAGACCGTCCGTCCGCCGCCGTGACGCGGTTGATGCCGACGTCGATAACCACGGCACCGGGCTTGATCCAGCTGCCGCGCACCAAGCCCGGACGGCCCGCCGCGACCACCAGAATGTCGGCGCGCGCCGCGATCTCCGGCAGGCCCCTGGTCAGGATATGGGTCACCGTGACGGTGCATTCGCGGTCCAGCAGCAGCAGGGCGACCGGCTTGCCGACGATGTTGGACTTGCCGATCACCACGGCGTTCAGGCCCCGGAAGTCGTCGATGACCTGGTCAAGCAGCATCATGCATCCCAGCGGCGTACAGGGAATCAGGCCGCCGCCGATCGACAGTCGTCCGACATTGACCGGATGAAAGCCGTCGACGTCCTTGGTCGGGTCGATGGCATCCAGAACGGCCGCCGCGTCGATGTGCGCGGGCAGGGGCAGTTGAACCAGAATGCCGTGGACCTGCGGATCCGCGTTCAGCGCGGCGACCAGGGTCAGCAGGGCCTCCTGCGTGGTCTCCCGTGGCAGGCGATGCTCGATCGAGCGCATGCCGACGCGGCGGGTCTCGGTCACCTTTCGACGGACATAGACCTGGCTGGCCGGATCCTCGCCCACCAGCACCACCGCCAGTCCCGGAGTGACGCCGTGGGCTGACAGATCGGCGACATCGGCCGCGACCCGGGCGGTCAGGTCGGCCGCCACAGCGCGCCCGTCCAGGATGGGCGCGGCACCGACCATCAGTCGCTGAAGACCACGGTCTTGGACCCGTTCAGCAGCACCCGGTCCTGCAGGTGAAAGGCCACCGCCCTGGCCAGCACGCGCCGCTCGATATCGCGGCCCTTCCTCACCAGATCGTCCGGTCGGTCGGCATGGGTGACGGCCTCCACGTCCTGGGCGATGATCGGTCCCTCATCCAGGTCGGCGGTGACGTAGTGGGCCGTGGCCCCGATCGACTTCACGCCGCGCGCATGGGCCTGATGATAGGGTTTCGCGCCCTTGAACCCGGGCAGGAAGCTGTGGTGGATGTTGATGCAGCGGCCGGACAGATAACTCGCCAGGTCGTCGGACAGCACCTGCATATACCGGGCGAGGACGACCAGTTCGGCGCCCGTCTCCTCGACGATTCGCTTGATGGCCGCCTCCTGCTCCGACTTTGTCTCCTTGGTGACGGGCAGATGGTGGAACGGCACGTCCCCGATCAGCGAGATCTTCAGCACATCGCGCGGATGGTTCGAGACGATGCCGACCACCTCCATCGGTAGCTCACCGGTGCGGTTGCGATAGAGCAGGTCGCCCAGGCAGTGGTCGAACTTGGACACCAGCATGAGGACGCGGCGACGCTCGGCGGTGTTTCTCAGGCTCCACCGCATGCTGCTCTCGTTGGCCATGGGGATGAAGGCGTCACGCAGCGTATCGACGCCGGCCGGGCCGCCGTCCAGCTCGAACAGCACGCGCATGAAGAACAGGCCGGAATCGCGGTCGTTGAACTGACCCGCCTCCAGGATGTTGGCCCCATGCTCGAACAGGAAGCCGGCGACACCCGCCACCAGGCCGGGCCGGTCGTCGCACGACAGGGTCAGAACGCAGATTTCGGACATTCGGTCTGGCTTTCCTCTGGGCTCAGGCGGCCTTCTTGGCGGCGAAGTCGCTGACCCATTCGGCGGTCCTGGCGATGCCCCCGAAGGGATAGAAGTGCAGGCTGAGGGGGCCGTGACGGGCAGGATCGATCCGGTCCGCCAGGTCCTCGATCAGGCGATCTGGACCCGCCGTGCCCATCAGCTGGGTCAGGGATAGCCCGTATTTGCTCATCACCTTTGCCGAGGCCCCCACGCCGCAGCGCGCCGCGAACCGCAGCAGCGTCTTGATGCCCGCGGGTCCGGGAACGCCGATGCGGATCAGGGCGTCGATGCCGTGGCTCCGGACCCGCTCCACCCAGTGGACGATCGGTTCGGCGTCGAAGCCGAACTGCGTCAGGATGGTCATGGATATGCCCAGCTCGGCCAGGGCGTCGCGCTTGTCGAACATCGCGCCCCACAGGGCGGGCTCGCCGATGTCGGGGTGCCCCTCGGGGTAGCCGGAGACGCCGACGCTTTCCAGGCCCAGATCATTGAGCATGCCCGAACGGATCAGCGACAGGGCATCTTCATAAGGTCCCTCGGGCACCGGCGGATCGCCGGCGACGACGAACAGTCGCTGGATCGACGCCTGGGTCGAGAGGTTTTCCAGAAAGCCCCGCAGCTCGCTTTCCGAGGCGATGCGACGCGCCGAGATATGCGGGGCGGGATCGAAGCCGAGGGAACGGACGCGGACGGCGGCGTGCAATCGGGCCTCGAAGGTTTCGCCCGGCAGAAAGGCGATGGCGATCCGGGTCCCCTGCGGAATGACGCCGGCGGCCTCTTCCAGGGCCACCACGTCCTTGGCCGTCATTTCCAGCGAATGGCCCTGCAGCAGCGAGCCGATGCGCGCGTCGCGGCCGGGCTGTGAATCTGATCGTGTGACGTCCAGCATGTCCGTCTCCCAGCGACCGCCCGGTCGGCGATCGATCGACAGCCTCTAGCGGGCCTGTTTCTATTCGTATAGATGAAGGCTTCGGATATGTGAAGTCGAGAGGGGACATGTCGGAATCGCGTGCCGCGCCACTGCTTCTCTTGCCGGGTTTGCTCTGTGACGCCCGCGTCTGGCCGCGCGCGCTGCTCTCGCTGGATCGCCCGATCGTCGCGCCGATGGGCTATGGCGACGCCTCCACCTTGTCCGACATGGCTGACCGGGTCCTGGAGACCGCGCCGGCCCGTTTCTCTCTCCTCGGCCACTCCATGGGCGCGCGTGTCGCGCTGGAAATCGTCCGCCGGGCACCTGAACGGGTCGAGCGGCTGGCCCTGGTCAGCACCGGCGTCCACATGCTCCGCCCGGGCGAGGCCAACAGTCGTCATGCTCTGCTGGACATCGGCCTCGCCGAGGGCCCGGAGGCCCTGGTCGATCGCTGGCTCCCACCCATGGTCGCGCCGTCGCGCCGGCCCGACGAGGCCCTTTTGACACCGCTCCGGGCCATGTGCGTCCAGGCGGGCGTAGAGACCTATGCGACCCAGATCGCGGCCCTTCTGCATCGGCCCGAGGTCGAGAGCCTGTTGCCTCGCATCCCCTGTCCGACGCTCGTTCTCGTCGGCTCCGAGGACCAGTGGAGCCCGCCGGTGCAGCATCGTGCCATCGCCGCCGCCATTCCCGAGGCGTTCCTGAAGATCATCGAGGGTAGCGGCCACATGCTGCCCGCCGAAGCGCCCGAAGCCTTCGTCGCCGCCATCGCCGACTGGCTGGCGATGGACGCCCCGTCGCGGTCAGACGTTCAACAAGTCGCATGACAAGAAAACACCCAGGAGGAGACCCCATGACCGCCAAGAGCCTGCAAGACGTCTTGAACGGCGTCGACAACATCCCGCATTTCCTGCGCAACCAGCAGGCGGGTCCCAACGCCTATCCGGGCGTTCCCGGCGAATACAGCAACTGGCGCGACGAGCAGATCGCCTGGCAGCAGACCTGCGTCCTGTTCAACCAGAGCTACCACATGGTCGATCTGCGGGTCGAAGGGCCCGATGCCTTCGTCATGCTGAACAGCCTGGGCATCAACAGCTTCAAGGGCTTCGTGCCCGACCGCGCCAAACAGTTCGTGCCGGTCAGCCATGACGGCCACGTCATCGGCGACGTGATCCTGTTCTATCTGGCCGAGAACACCTTCAACCTGGTGGGTCGCGCTCCGACCATCGAATGGGTGGAGTTCCACGCCGCCACCGGCGGTTGGGACGTGCAGGTCACGCGCGACGAGCGCACCGCCGTCCGCCCGGACCCCCAGAACCGTCGCGGTTATCGCTACCAGATCCAGGGCCCCAACGCGATGAAGCTGATGGAGAAGGCGCTGGGCCAGACCCCGCCGGACCTGAAGTTCTTCCACATGACGACCCTGACCATCGGCGGTCGTCAGGTCCGGGCGCTGCGCCACGGCATGGCGGGCCAGCCGGGCTTCGAGCTGTTCGGTCCGTGGGAAGAGCGCGACGAGGTCCACGCCGCCCTGGTCGCCGCCGGTGCCGACTTCGGCCTGAAGCTGGTCGGCGGGCGGACCTATTCGTCCAACACGCTGGAGTCGGGCTGGATCCCGTCGCCCCTGCCGGCGGTCTATACCGGCGAGGCCATGCGCCCCTATCGCGAGTGGCTGCCGGCCAACAGCTACGAGGGAAAGGCCTCGCTGGGCGGCAGCTTCTACTCGGACAACATCGAGGACTACTATCTGACGCCGTGGGATCTGGGCTACGGCCCCTTCGTCAAGTTCGACCACGACTTCATCGGCAAGGAAGCCCTGGAGAAGAAGCAGGCCGGGCCGCACAAGAAGAAGGTCACCCTGGCGCTGGACAGCGAGGACCTGGTGCGGATCATGAGCTCCTATTTCCAGAAGGGCGACCGGGCCAAGTTCTTCGAGTTCCCCTCGGCGGTCTACACCATGCACCAGTTCGATCGGGTGCTGGGCGCGGGCGGCAAGGACGTCGGCCTGTCGACCTGGGTCGGCTACAGCGCCAACGAAGGTCGCGGCCTGACCCTGGCCATGCTGGATGAGGAGCACGCCAAGCCCGGCACCCAGGTCACCCTGCTGTGGGGCGAGGAGAACGGCGGATCGTCCAAGCCGACGGTCGAACGCCACGTTCAGGTCGAGATCCGCGCCACGGTCAGCCCGGCCCCGTATTCAGAGGTCGCGCGCGACGCCTATGCCGACAGCTGGCGGACCCGCCAGTCGGCCTGATGCGATGAACGGAGCCGGCGGTTCAGGCCGCTGGCTCTCGCTCCGCCTGGGCCTGTTCGGGATGCTCCAGCAGATCGACCGAGCGTTTCAGCAGGTCAATCGTTTCCGCCTCTAGCTCGGGCGTGACGCGGGGCAGGGGTATGGCGATGCTGATGGCCCCGGCCGCCCGCCCGTCCGCCATGACGACCCGGGCCATGCCCTGAATACCCGGCGTGTGCTCCTCGCGCGTGCGGGCCACGCCTGAGCGCCGGACGGAGTCCAGCTCGACACGCAGATCCGCTTCCTCGGTCAGTGTCTGGGCGGTGAAGGCCTGGCGTTCCGACCCCGCGAAATACTCGGCCAACCCGGCCTCGTCATAGGTCGCGAGGATCGCCTTGCCGGCCGCGAAGGCGTGCATCGGTGCGCGCTGTCCGACGTCCAGGGTGTAGCGCAGGGCATGGGTGCCGATCTCGCTCACGGCGGCCTCGACCTCGTGTCCGCGCGGCACGAAGAAGCCGGCGGTCTCGTTCAACCGGACGCGGAGCGAGCGGACCACCGGCACTGCCCGCTGGATGAGGCTGTCCGCGACCCGGCCGGGCTGGAGCCGCGCCAGCCCCTGGCCCGGTCCGTACTTCCGTCCGAGGCGCTCGATGTAGCCGCGATCGGCCAGGGTCGTCAGCAGATAGGACAGGCTGCTGACCGGGATCACCAGGGCGGTCGCGATCTCGTGGGCGGCCAGCGGGCGGCCCTGGGCGACCAGCAGCTCGAGGATGTCGAGCGTCCGCATCGCCGATTTGACGGTGGAGGTGGGGCCTGTGTCACTCATGATGCTGCGGCTCCATGCTGCGTCGGTGGCCGACTGGCAAGAGCGCGCCCGGCATCGCGTTCACCTCGACGGCTGAAAACTCAGCGCGCCTCTCCGTTCCGAAAACAGCCAGACGCCGTCCAGCCGCACGAAGCGGTCGCGGTAGGTGCCGACCAGCGGCGGCGTGTCCGGGCCGGTGAACAATAGCATGGCGCTGGTCGCCGACGCCGTGTCCGAGGTCTCGGCGGTGACGACGATGTTGGCGCAGACGTGCTGGGTGGTGCGCGGTGGCCTCGATTGGAAAGCCGCCAGCAGCGCCTCGTGTCCGACGATGGGCTGTTCAGGGGCCGTTGGTCGAGTCATCAGGCCGTCCGGCGCATAGAGGGTGACGACGTCGTCCCAGCGCGCCTGATCGTTCAGGGTCGCATAGAGGTTGATCAGCCTGGCGCAGTCCAGCTCGATGTCGCGCCGTTCCGCCTGGTCCACGAAGGTCTCCGTGGCTTGGCCCGGAACGGCGAACCGTTCCGGGCCGTGCCGGTCTCAGAAGCGATAGCCGAGCGTGAACCCGTAGGTCCGCGGCGGCAGGTAGGTCACGCCGATCAGACGGCCGGTCGAGACCGCGAAGGTCGAGGCCCGCACGTCTTCGTCGCCGATGTTCTTGGCCCACAGCTGCGCCGTGATGGCCCCGTCGCCGCTCTCATAGACCAGAGAGGCGTCGACCATGGTGTAGGCCTCCGAGCTTTCGATATCCCGCTCGAACTCCGAGAAGAAGATCTGGCTCTTGTAGGAGACGTCGCCCATCAGGGTCAGCATTCCGTCCATCGGCATGACGAACGGCAGGTCGGCCTCGCCGTGCAGGCTCCAGGCCAGCTCGGGCGTGTTGCGAACGCGGTTGCCGGCCAGTTGCAGGTTTCCACCGCCCGGCGCGCCGAAGGCGGTCGGATCGGGGTTGGTCACGGCGTTGTAGGGCGTTCCGCCGGCGACGTTCCGGGGGTCCAGTGGATCGACGGTGATGTAGTCGTCGAACGAAGCATCCGTCCAGGACAGGCCGCCGGAGAAGCGGATCGTGTCCGTTGGCCGGGCGAAGAAGTCGGCCTCGAAGCCGTTGGCCGAGGTCCGCGCCGCGTTCTGGAAGATGGTGGTGAAGCCGGCCGGACCGCCCGTGATGGTCTTGTTGAGCTGCAGCCCCTCCAGCTCATAGCTGTACGCCGCCATGTTCAGCGTCAGGCGGTTGTCCAGCAGCGTCGCCTTGACCCCGATCTCGTGGTTCGAAATTTCCTCGGGATCGACGATCGTGCGCGAGGCATAGGCGTTCTCGCCCGACCCGGCTTTGAAGCCTTCCGAGTAGGTATAGTACAGCAGCAGGTCAGGGTTCACTTCCCACTGGACTCCGACCTCGGGGGTGAAGTCCTCGAAGGTGCGCTCGGTCAGGGTCACTCCACGCGGCGTGTAGAGCGTCGGGAGTGACTGCAGCGGACCGACCGGCGCATAGCGGATGATGTAGCCCGCATTGTCCGTCGTCACCGTCTCTCGGCTGTAGCGACCGCCCAGCTTGACGCTGAAGCCGGTCAGTTGCTCGGACAGCATGCCCAGGTCGAAGGTCGCCTGGCCGAACAGGGCCGTCGCCTCGGTCTGCAGATCAGAGCTGACGCAGACCCGCTTGGGCGTCTGGATCGCCGAGCCGCCGGTGGTGTTGCCAGGGCCGTAGCCGCAGAACTCATACGCGGTCGCCAGCGGGACATTGTCGCGGGCCAGGATGGCAGGCGTGCCTGGCAGGCCCGTGGCGCGGCCGAAGCCGACGTTGTCGATCGGGTTCTGCTGCTCTTCGAAATAATAGCCGCCGACGACCAGGTTCAGGAAGTCGGTGTCGTAGTTGGCCTGCAGTTCGGTCGAGAACTGCTCGCTGTCGATCCGGCGCTCCTGAACCGTGGAGTTGAAACCGTTCAGGGTGAAGGCGCTCTGCACCGCCGACAGGTCGAGGTCCTGGAACAGGGAGGTCTCGAAGCTGCGGAAGTTGGTGATGTTGGTGATCGACAGGTTCTCGTTGATGTTGGCCCGGAACGTCGAGGTGAAGGCGTAGGACTCTGTGCTCGTGCCAGGCTGGATCTCGCTGGCCAGGTCGCGCGGGTCGGTCGCGTAGCCGCCCTGGCCGAAGGCCGGCAGGCGCGCTACGCCGGGGAAGCTGGCCCGCAGATAGTGAATGGCGCCGGAGCTGTCGTCCTGACGGAAGTATTCGCCCGACAGCAGCAGGCTGACGTCGGGGGTGAAGTCGAAGTTGAGCTGGCCCCGGATCATGCGGCGGTTCAGGTCATCGACGTCGGCGCCCGTGAACGGGTTCTCGCCGAAGCCGTCGCGGCCCTCGGTCTTGCCGGCGATGCGGAACTGGATGCCGTCCGTGATCGGGCCGCCGACGGCGACCTCGGTGATCAGGGCGTTGTAGTTGCCCACGGTCAGTCGGCCGTAGCCTTCGAACACGTCCGAGGGTTTGGCGGTGATGACGTTGACCGATCCGCCGACGGCGTTCCGCCCATACAGGGTGCCTTGCGGACCGCGCAGGACCTCGACGCGCTCGACGTCGAACAGCGAGGTCAGCTGGGCCTCGGCCCGGGCGACATAGGCCCCGTCGACGTGCAGGGCGACGCCCGTCGACGATCCGGTGGTGGAGGTGTTGGCCCCGACGCCGCGGATGAAGATCTTCGCCTGGTTGAAGTCGTTGCCGAAGTTCACCGACGGCACGATGGTCTGCAGGTCCGCCAGGTTGTTGACCTGGGCGTTGTCCAGCCGCTCGGTTCCGAGCGCGGTCACGGCGATCGAGACGTCCTGCAGCGACTGCTCGCGACGCGACGCGGTGACGATGATGTCGTCCACGCTGGACGCTTCCTGGCTGGGGGCAGGGGCCCCGGTCTGGGCATAGGCGCTGGTCGAAGCCAGCAGCGCCGCAAGGGCGCCGGTCACAACTCTCATGGTATCCTCCCGATAGTCTTTGTTTTTGTTGGTAGTCGCCCAGCCGCGGACGGCTGCTACTCCGAACCCTGCCGGAGCCTCCGCCCGGACACAGTCGTCTGCCTTTTCTTATATGTGAAAAGTTCAGGTTCGTGAAATATACCAGCGTGAGGCCGCTGGCAAGTTACAGCCGCGCCGCAGCCCGGTCCGCGCCCTCACGAAGCGCGCGCAGTTTCATCCATGTCACAGCGGGGTCGATCTTTCCGTAGCCCGCGAAGGTGCCGAAACCGCAGTCGGTGCTGGCGATGACGCGTTCCGGGCCCACGATCGCGGCGAACCGCTCGATGCGCTGGGCGATCAGTTCGGGGTGCTCCAGATAGTTGGAGCAGGTGTCGATCAGGCCGGGGGCCAGGATCTTGTCGTCGGGCAGGTCGGCGTCGCGCCAGACGATCCACTCATGCTCGTGCCTGGGATTGGCCGCCTCGAACAGGATGGTCGCGGGCCGAGCCTTGAGGATGATCGACATGATCCGCGCCAGCGGGATGTCGTGGTCGTGGGGCCCCTCGTAGTTGCCCCAGCAGATGTGCATCCGCATCCGCTCCGGCGCGATGTTTGCCGTGGCGGCGTTCAGCGCCTCGACATTGGCTTCGATGGTCTTCAGGAACCCCGCCTCGTCCATGTCCTGATAGCCCGTGTGGCGCGACATCGCGAGGTCGGGGCAGTCCAGCTGAAGGTCGAAGCCGGCCGCCACGATGGCTTCGTACTCCGGCCGCATGGCGTCGGCGAGATCGCCGAGATAGGCCTCGTGCGTCGGATAGAAGGCGTTGGACTGAAACGCGGTGATCAGCCCCGGCGAGGCCGAGTTCATGAAGGCCTTGGTGCCCCCTCCATGACGGTCGAGGGACGATCTGAACCGGCGGATGTCGTCGCGCAGCGGCTCCAGGTTCACCAGCTTGACCTCGCCGATGCATGAGGCGCGGGTGAACTCCTGGGCGCCCATGATCCCGGCCAGCTTCTCGCGAAACTCGGGCAGGGGAGCCAGGTCCAGCGCGGGCTTTCTGGGGCTGTCGCCGCCGAAGCCCGACAGCCGCTCGATGATGTAGGTCGAATAGCCGACTTTCCCGAGCTCGCCGTCGCTGATGATCGAGACGCCCGCCTCGACCTGCTTCCTGACCGCCTCGTCCACGGCCGTCTGCACGGCGGCATCGAACGCTTCGGCGTCATAGGGCTCGCCGTGGTCGCGGGCCAAGAGCAGGGGCGTCAGCTCGGGTCCACGCGGCAGGCTGCCGACGTGGGTGGTGGCGATGCTCACGGCCATTCTTCGCTCCAGTAAAGACGCAGGGGGTTGTCGATCAGCAGCTTCCTCCGAAGCTCCGCCGTCGGCGCGATGCGGGGGATCATGTCGACCAGGGCCCCGTCGTCGGGGATGCGGCTTTCCATGTTCGGATGCGGCCAGTCCGTCCCCCACAGACAGCGATCGGGATAGGTCTCTACCAGAGGCCGCACGGCGCGGGCGAAGTCGTCCCAGGGCGGTGCCTCGGACAGGCGGTCAGGGCAACTGGCCTTGAAATGGATGTCGCCCCGGCTGTCCAGCAGGGCGCGGAAGGCCCTTATATCGGTGCCGTCCGGCCCCTGGGTCACATCTGGCCGACCCATGTGGTCGACGACGATCGGGACGGGCAGGGCGTCGAGGAAGGGCCGCAGTTCCTCCAGAATGTCCGCTTCGAAATAGACCACGACATGCCAGCCGCCGGGCAGCCGCCCCGCAAGGTCCAGGAACCTGTCCTTGGGCGCGTCGTCCACCAGCCGCTTCAGGAAGTTAAAGCGAACGCCCCGGATGCCGCCGTCGTGCAGGGCCTGAAGCTCTCGCTCCGAGATGGCTGGATCGACCACGGCCACGCCGCGCGCCATGCCGCCGGACGCGGCGATGGCGTTCAGGGTCGCGGCGTTGTCCGTGCCGTGGCAGCTGGCCTGGACGACGACGTTGCGCGAAAAGCCCAGGCGGTCGCGCAAGGCGAACAGGGCGTCCGGGCCCGCGTCCTGCGGAATGTATTTCGCCTTGGCGCTGAAAGGAAAACGGTCGGCGGGTCCGAAGACGTGGCAGTGGGCGTCCACCGCGCCCGGTGGCGGGTGGAACGTCGGGGTGGAGGGCTCCAGCGTCCAGCTGCGCATACGGCCCTGGGCGTCCGTGCTCATGCGAAAACCACCCCGTCCATGAGTTTGCGGGCTGTACGCAGGAGGGCGGCCGAGATGACCGCGCCGCGGTTGTCGGTCTCCAGCACGCAAGTCATCTCGCCGGTCGGGTGCTCGACCGACAGGGTCTTGCGCCGTCCCCCGGGTGGCTCGGCCACCCCGGCGGCGGGCGACCCCTTCAGCAGACAGGCCGTCGCCACGCTGACCGCCCCCAGCACGCCGACGCTGGCGTGGGCGCGTTTGGGGATGAAGCTGCGCACCGTCACCGCGCCGCCGTTCCGGGGTGGGGCGACCAGCATCATCTTGGGCACCGACAGGTCGGCCACATCGCCCAGGTTCATCATCGGTCCGGCCTTCAGGCGGATGGCCTCGATCCTCGCCTTGATCGCGCCCGCGGCGTCCAGGGTCTCGCGATCCTCATAGCCGGTGGCTCCGACGGCGTCGGCGCGCATCACGACGCAGGGCATGCCGTTGTCGATCAGGGTGCAGGCGACGCCTTCGATGACGTCGCTCTCATTCCCGGTCGGCAGAAGGGCGCCGCACGACGACCCTGCCGTGTCTCGAAACTCCAGCGGCACCGGGGCGGCGGTGCCTGGCACGCCGTCGATCCGCGCATCGCCCGCATAGGCCACGATCCCGCCGGGCGTCGCCACCGTGGCTACGGCAGCCTGGCCGGTGTTGACCATGAAGATGGAGACCGGCGTCTCGCCGTCCCTGGCCTCGACCAGCCCGCGCTCGATGGCGAAGGGCCCGACGCCCGCCAGCATGTTTCCGCAGTTCTGGGCGTCGGTTACGATGGCCTGATCGACGAACACCTGCAGGAACAGATAGTCGACATCGACGCTCTCTCGAGCCGACGAGGACACCACGGCGACCTTGGACGTCAGGGGATCGGCCCCGCCCATGCCGTCGATCTGGCGCGGATCGGGCGAGCCCATGACCCGCAGCAGAAAGGCGTCGCGATCGGCCGTGTCCGCAGGAAGATCGTCGGCGAGAAAGAAGGCCCCCTTGGAGGTGCCGCCCCGCA
Organism: Brevundimonas aurifodinae; assembly: GCF_040195595.1. NCBI lineage: Bacteria > Pseudomonadati > Pseudomonadota > Alphaproteobacteria > Caulobacterales > Caulobacteraceae > Brevundimonas > Brevundimonas aurifodinae. The sequence continues at coordinate 61,005 of NZ_JBEGDD010000004.1, read as the reverse complement.
TCCACAGGCAGCGGACGCCCTCACTCATAGCGCAGGCCCATGGCCTCCAGCTTCGCGCGCATGTCGTAGATGTCGAGGCCCAGTTCCCCCGCCGCCAGCCGGTCGCGCTTGGACCCCTCGTTGGCCTCGCGCGCCAGGCCCTTCTCCAGAACGGAGGCCGCTTCGGCGCGGCGCACGACGCAGACACCGTCGTCGTCGGCCACGATCACGTCGCCCGGCTCGATCGACGCTCCGGCGCAGACGATCGGCACGTTCACATCGCCCAGCGTCGCCTTGATGGTGCCCTGCGCGAAGACAGCTCGTGACCAGACGGGAAAGCCCATCTCGGTCAGATCGCGCACGTCGCGCACGCCGGCGTCGATCACCAGCCCCCGACATCCCCGCGCCTGGGCCGAGGTGGCCAGCAGGTCGCCGAAATAGCCGTCCTCGCACGGAGAGGTGGGAGCCAGCACCAGGATGTCGCCGGGCTGCAGCTGCTCGACGGCGACGTGCAGCATCCAGTTGTCGCCCGGGGGAGACGCGATGGTCACCGCCGAGCCCGCGATCCGCGCGCCGGAATAGATGGGCCGCAGGCGCGATCCCAGAAGGCCGATCCGTCCTTGCGCCTCATGCACCGTGGCGACGCCGAGGCGCGCCAGTCCGTCGATCACGGCGACGTCCGCGCGCGCGATGTTCGTTACCACTCGACCGGCCATGCCTGCCTCCTTCGATGCGAGCGAGGCTGATGGCGTCCGGACCGTCCATGAGCAATTCGCATTTGCCCCACGGGCATAAGTTTTTACGATAGATGCTCATGGCCTTGTCACCCTTCGATCTGAATCTGCGCCACCTGCGGGCGCTCTCCGTCGTGATCGCTCGGGGCAGTATGAGCCGCGCGGCTGAGACCGTCGGCCTGTCCCAGCCGGCTTTGACGCAGGGCCTGGCCAAGCTGGAGCGCACCATCGGCACGCGGCTGCTGGTGCGCCAGCCTGATGGCGTGCTGGCGACCGAGGCGGGCCAGGGTCTGGCCGAGCGGGCGGATCGCGCCTTCGCTCATCTGGCCGAGGCGGCGCGCCAGGCCGGTCGCAGCGGCTTCGCGCGACCCGAGCGGATGGTGACGGCGACCCAACTACGCGCCTTCCTCGCACTTGCCGACGCGGGCAGTTTCGTGTCCGCGGCCCGCGCGACGGGCCTGTCCCAGCCGGGCCTGCACGCCGCTGTTCGTGACCTGGAACAGATCTGCGCGGTCCCCATCGTCGAGCGTCAGGGCCGGGGCGTCGTCCTGACCCGCGCCGGGCGGCGTCTCGCACGCGGCGCGCGTCTGGCGCGGTCAGAGATCGCTGCGGGCCTGGTCGAGATCGGCCCCGGCGCGGGCGGCGACGCCAACCGGATCACGGTCGGGGCCATGCCTCTTTCGCGCGCCGTGCTGCTGCCGCGCGCCATCGCGGCCATGGTGGCGGCCGAGCCGGGCTTCGTCGTCGACATCGTGGACGGGGCCTGGCGCGAGCTGGTCGATCCGCTGAGGGACGGCGTCCTGGACGTGATGGTGGGCGCCCTGCGCGACGAGGATCTGCCCGACCTGGTCCAGCGGCCCCTGCTGGAGGACCGTCTGATGGTCGTGGGACGCAGGGGGCACCCGCTGTCGTCGGAGCGCGCGCCCAGCGTCGCCGCCCTGGCGGCCTATCCCTGGGTGATCGGGCGGCCGGGCTCGCCGCTGCGGCTATTGTGGCAGTCCCTGTTCGCCGGGGGGCCGACCCCGCTGGCACCCGTCGAATGCGGCTCGGTCACCGCCATCCGGGGCATACTGCGCCAGAGCGACCTCTTGACCCTGCTGTCCCGCGATCAGGTCGGGCTGGAGATCGAGGCCGGGGTGCTGACTCCGATCGGCCCGCCGCTGACGCAGACGATGCGGACCATCGGCCTCACCACCCGGATGGACTGGCGACCGACGCCGTCGCAGATGCGTTTCCTGTCGCTGATCGATCAGGTGACGGAGCGCATCGTTTCGGAAAATTGAATAGGGTTCGAGCCATAATGATTTGCGCTGTGAGTGGGTCGTCGCGATAGGTCGCGGCTCATGAGCACGCCTGTGACCTTCGTCGGCTTCGGAGAGGCCGCCTCGGCCTTCGTCGACGGCTGGACGGTGTCCGGCCGCGCTGTTCGCGCCTTTGACCGCAAGACGGGCGTCCCGGCGACCCGGGAGGCAAAGCAGGCGGATTTCCATCGCCTCGGCGTCGACGGACGATCGACGATGGCCGACGCGGTCGCCGAAGCCGAGCTCGTTCTCTGTCTCGTCACCGCCGACCAGGCCATGGCCGCCGCGCGCGAGGCCGCCCTGAGTCTGTCGCCCGGAGCGATGTGGTTCGACATGAACAGCGTGGCCCCGGACACGAAGCGCGCGGCCGCCCGTGTGATCGAAGCGGTCGGCGGCCGGTATGTCGATGTGGCCGTCCTGTCGCCCGTGCATCCCAAACAACGCGCCGTCCCCTTGCTGGTCAGCGGCCCGCATGCGGAGGAGGGTGCGGTCCGACTCCTTGATCTGGGCTTTTCCAATGTCACCCCGATCGGGGGTGCCGTCGGCGCGGCCGCGGCCGTGAAGATGATCCGCTCCGTCATCGTCAAGGGCATCGAGGCCCTGTCGGCCGAATGCGCCATCGCGGCGGACCAGGCGGGCGTCGTCGATGCCGTCGTAGCGTCTCTGAACGCCAGCGATCCGGGTGCCGACTGGGCCGCGCGGTTCGACTACAACCTCGACCGGATGATGGTCCACGGCCTGCGCCGCGCCGCCGAAATGGAGGAGTCGCGCGCCACGCTCGAGGCGCTGGGCGTCGGCTCGGCCATGACCCGCGCGACAGTCGAGCTTCAGCGGAGCATCGGCGCGCTCGGCCTGTCCCCGCCGCCCGAAGGGCTGGCCGCCAAGCTCGACGCCCTGACCCCACGCTCAGACGAGGCCGCCGCATGAGTCTGATCATCGACTGCCACGGCCACTACACCACCGCCCCGCCCCAGCACGACGCCTGGCGCGACGCCCAGAAGGCCGCCTTCAAGTCCGGCGAGGCCGCGCCGCCCTATCCCGAGATCACCGACGACGATATCCGCGAGACCATCGAACAGAACCAGCTGCGCCTTCTGAAGGAACGCGGCGCGGACATGACGATCTTCAGCCCGCGCGCCTCGACCATGGCCCATCACGTCGGCGACGAGGCCGTGTCCCTGGCCTGGTCGCGGGTGTCCAACGACCTGATCGCGCGGGTCTGCGATCTCTATCCCGAGACCTTCGCCGGGGTCTGCATGCTGCCCCAGAGCCCCAAGGCGGACCTGACCGGCTCGATCGCCGAGCTGCGCCGCTGCGTAACCGAGCTGGGCTTCATCGGCTGCAATCTGAACCCCGATCCAGGCGGCGGCCACTTCACGGCTCCGCCCCTGACCGACCGGTTCTGGTATCCGTTCTATGAGGCGATGGTGGAGCTGGACGTTCCGGCCATGATCCACGTCTCGGGGTCGTGCAATCCGGGCCTGCACGCGACGGGCGCCTTCTACATCGCCGCCGACACCATCGCCTTCATGCAACTGATCCAGGGCGATCTGTTCAAGGACTTCCCGACGCTGAGGCTGATCATCCCGCACGGTGGAGGCGCAGTGCCGTATCACTGGGGTCGCTATCGCGGGTTGGCCGACATGCTGAAACAGCCGCCGCTGGAAGAGCATCTGATGGACAACGTCTTCTTCGACACCTGCGTCTATCACCAGCCGGGCGTGGATCTTCTGACGACGGTGATCGAGACGCCGAACATCCTGTTCGGGTCCGAGATGGTCGGGGCCGTGCGCGGCATCGACCCCCGCACCGGCCACTACTTCGACGACACCAAACGCTACATCGACAACGCCCCCATCACCGACGCCCAGCGCCATGCCATCTTCGAGGGCAACGCCCGGCGCGTCTTCCCCCGCCTCGACGCCAAGCTGAAGGAGAGAGGGCTATGACCACGCCCCGCGACATCCACGCCTATCTGGCCGAGATGGACGACATCCCCGGCACCCGGGTGTTCACCGCCCAGCGCGCCCGCCAGGGCTACCACCTGAACCAGTTCGCCATGAGCCTGATGAAGGCCGACAACCGCGAGGCCTTCAAGGCCGACGAGCGGGCCTATCTGGACCGCTGGCCCATGACGGAAGATCAGAAGCAGGCGGTGCTGGCCCGCGACTTCAACCGCTGCCTGGAGCTGGGCGGCAACATCTATTTCCTGGCCAAGCTGTTCTCGACCGACGGCAAGAGCTTCGCCCAGGCCGTCTCGACCATGACCGACATGAGCTTCGAGGACTACACCGCCATGATGATCGCCGGGGGCCGCTCGCCCGTGGGCGTCCGCTCGATCAAGGAGAGATACTGATGGCCCGCATCACCGCAGGCGTGGCCTGCAGCCACATCCCGGCCCTGGGCGTCGCGGTCGATTTCGACAAGACCGAGGAGGCCTACTGGAAGCCCGCCTTCGCCGGCTTCGACTGGACCCGCGACTGGGAAAAGGCCGAGAAGCCCGACGTCGTTATCCTGGTCTTCAACGACCACGCGACGGCCTTCGACATGAAGTTCATCCCGACCTTCGCCATCGGTTGCGCCGAGAGCTTCACCCCCGCCGACGAGGGCTGGGGTCCGCGCCAGGTGCCGGTCGTGGAGGGTCATCCGGACCTGGCCTGGCACATCGCCCAGAGCTGCATCCTGGACGAGTTCGACCTGACCATCATCAACGAGATGGAGGTCGATCACGGCCTGACCGTCCCGCTGTCGATGATGTTCGGCAAGGTCGACACATGGCCGTGCAAGGTCATTCCAGTGGCCGTGAATGTCGTCACCTATCCGCCGCCCTCGGGCAACCGCTGCTGGGCGCTCGGCGAGGCCATCCGCCGCGCCGTCGAGAGCTATCCCGAGGACCTGAACGTCCAGGTCTGGGGCACGGGCGGCATGAGCCACCAGCTTCAGGGCCCACGCGCCGGCCTGATCAACAAGGAATGGGACAACCGCTTCCTGGATCAGCTGTCGGGATCGACCGACGCCCTGCGTCACATCCCGCACATCGAATACCTGCGCGAGACCGGCTCGGAGGGCATCGAGATGGTCATGTGGCTGATCATGCGCGGGGCCATGGGCAAGACGACCGAGCAGCTTCACCGCCACTATCACGTCCCGGCCTCCAACACCGCCGTGGGCCACATCGTGCTGCGCCCGGTGGACGAGGCCGGTGCCGCCAACGACGTGGGGGCCGCCGCATGAAGGTCGCGCTCGCCGGCGCCGGAGCCTTCGGTGAAAAACATCTGGACGCGCTCGCTCGCATCGACGGGGTCGAGGTCGTCGGCCTGGTCGGCCGCACGTTGGAGTCCACCCAGAAGGTCGCCGAGAAATACGGCATCGGCCTGGCCACCACCGAGCTGGACGAGGCCCTGGCCCAGCCCGGCCTCGACGCCGTCATCCTGGCCACCCCGACCCAGCTGCACGCCTCCCAGGCTCTCGCCTGTCTGAACGCGGGCAAGCATGTCCAGGTCGAGATCCCGCTGGCCGACAGCCTGGCCGATGCCGAGGCGGTCGCGGCCCGCGCCGCAGAGACCGGTCTGGTGGCCATGGTCGGCCACACCCGGCGCTTCAATCCCAGCCACCAGTACATCCACAACCGCATCCAGGCCGGCGAGCTGTCGGTCCAGCAGATGGACGTCCAGACCTATTTCTTCCGGCGGACCAACATCAACGCCAAGGGCGAGCCGCGCTCCTGGACCGATCACCTCTTGTGGCACCACGCGGCGCACACGGTCGATCTGTTCGCCTGGCAGGCCGGGCCGATCGTCGAGGCCCACGCCATGCAGGGCCCGATCCATCCGGACCTGGGCATCGCCATGGACATATCGATCCAGCTGAAGGCCGAGAGCGGCGCCATTTGCACCCTGTCGCTCAGCTTCAACAACGACGGGCCGCTCGGCACCTTCTTCCGCTACATCTGCGACAACGGCACCTGGATCGCCCGCTATGACGACCTGGTCACCGGGCGCGAGGAAGCCGTCGACCTGACCGGCGTGGCGGTGTCGTCGAACGGCATCGAGCTGCAGGACCGCGAGTTCGTCTCGGCTATTCGCGAGGGCCGCGAGCCTCGCGCCAGCGTCGCCCAGGTCCTGCCCTGCTACCGGGTGCTCGGCGCGCTGGAGAAGCAGCTGGCGGGCAAGGTCTAGGGCAGGGGTTCTGGACGGAAGTCCGGGTCGATCAGGCACGTTTCGCCGTGCCGCGCCCGGGCGTCCTCGCACAGGGCCACCACGGCCTGCGGCGTCGGTCGCTCACCGTCGTCCAGCCACCGGTCCAGCGCTCTCAGCAGGGCGACATACTGGGGCGCGTTCAGCCGGCTGTGCACCGTCTCGGTGGTGTAGAACTGCGCTAGCAGATGGCTGCGGCCCGCCTGCGCAACCGTCTGGGCATAGCTGCCCGAGTGCTCAACGAAGACCGTCGGGTCATAGCGGGCGTGCAGGGTCACGGTCGGTACGACGATCTGTCCCGTCAGGTCGGCGTCATAGGCCAGGGTGGCCACGGCTGCCGGATCGGCGGCGAACCTCTGGATGCTCTGGTTCAGCGCGGCGTCCTCGTCTGATCCCCGATAGGTGCGACCGGTGTTGTCGAAGGGATTGCCCCCGTTCAGGCGCTCCCAAACCAGGTCCTGGAACAGGTTGGTCGCCCAGGCGAGGTGGCCCAGCAGATGCTCTTCCTCCAGCCCGGTCACCGAGCGAATGTTTCGTAGGCGCGCGCGTTGCTCAGGCGTCCGCTCGGCGTCGGGCAGCCCGACGCCCGTGCAGGCTTGCAGCCGAGCCGACAGCTCGGCGCGGGACATGGAAGCGCCTTCGGGCAGGCCCTGCCACAGGGGATACTGGACCTCGTCGGGCCGCGGGTGATTGGCGCAATAGACCTGATAGACCGCCCTTAGGTCGGCGCGAAAACCATAGGCCCGGGTACCGCCTCCGAGCACGCCGCTGGTCAGCAGGACGCCGTCGTAGCTGCGCGTCCCGTCGGTCGCGACGGCGTGAAGCTCTGCCGCCTTGGCCGCGACGTTGCCGCCCCAGGACTGGCCGTGCAGCAGTGTTCGTTCGGGCTTGCCCCACTGGTCCCAGACGATCTGGCGCAGCTGGTCGGTGTCCTCGGCGGCCATCCGCACGCCGTAGCCGCCGCGCCGATAGGTCGAGCCTGCCCAGGCATAGCCCTCGGCCACCATCATGGAGAAGCGGTCCAGATCCTCCTCCGGTTCGCCGCGCTCCGGGGCACCCGTCCGGGGCCCACCGTGCGCGTGAAGGATCAGCTGGCCGTTCCAGTCCGCAGGCCGAGCATACCAGTACCAGGCTCCGCTCTCGGCCCGACCCGACCAGCAGCGGGTGCCGCTGGGCAGGCTTTCGGGGCAGGTCTCCGCGCGCGGTTCGACGACCTGAGCCACCGCCGGAGTGGCGACCCCCAGGCCCCCCGCCGCCGCCAGGGCGACGAGGGAGACCAGACGCGCGCGGAGACGGGTCACCGGATCAGAACTCCTTGGACACCGTGGCGTACCAGTAGCGGCCGTAGGGACGATAGAGCGAGCCCAGATAGCCCGACGACGACAGCGGCGGGGCCTCGTCAGTGATGTTTCTGGCACCCAGACGGATGCGGCTGTTCGAGGCCCAGCCCTGAGCGCCCTCCCATTCGTACTGGACATAGAGGTTGCCGGTCAGCTGGCTCTCGACCTCCCACGGAACGCCAGCCGCCGAAAGCAGATCGGTGTCGTCCACCGCGCTGATGTACTGGGTGAAGGCCCCGACCTGCCACGGTCCTTGCGACCAGGTCAGCGAGCCGGAGACTCGCCATTCGGGCCGTCCGTTCTGGGCCAGCAGGTCGCTGGTTTCCGACAGGGGCGTCGCGGCGTTGATCAGGCCCGCGTCGCGGGCCTCTTCCAGGGCGTCGACCGCCGGACCCGCGTCGCGTCCGAATGCGATCAGCTTGGCGGCGTTCAGGTTCAGGCGGAAATTGCCGATCGGCGTGTCGCGCAGCCGCCAGATCAGGCCCAGGTCCATCCCTTCGACGTCCTGCGGCAACAGGTTCACGAACCGGTCGCTGATGGAGACGATCACGCCCGCCGGCGCGATGCCGGTCCCGGCGAACAGGGCGATGTCGTCGGCGTTGGGCGCGGCGCGGGTGACCAGCGGGTTCGATCCGCCCTGCACCCGGTCGAGATAGTCCTGAACCACGGCGTTGCGCGCCCCGAACAGGCCGACGATCTTCTCCTGCTGGATGCGCCAGCGATCGATCGTGAAGGTGAAGTCGCCCCAGGCTTCGGGCAGGAACTGCGGCTGGAACACCAGACCATAGGACGAGTTGGTGCTCTCCTCCGGCTCCAGATCCGGGTTGCCGGAGACCAGCAGGGAGGCGCCCTGGGCGCGCGCGCAGGCTCCGAAGGTGGCGATCCGCCCGGCGCGCAGGTCCGCCTCGCAGCGGATATAGTCCGGGTTGGTCGCCAGACGGCCGTAGGTGGCCGTGTTGACCTGTTCCAGGTTCGGGGCGCGGAAGCCCTCGGAATAGGAACCGCGCAGGCGCAGGCCGTCGAAGAGGTCCCACGACGCCGCGATCTTGGGCTTGGCCACGTCCCCGAAGTCCGAATAGTGCTCGGCCCGGCCGGCGATCTGGACGTTCAGCGCACGCACCAGCGGGATGTTCATCTCGGGCGAGACCACCGGAATGGCGAACTCGACATAGGCCGAGGCGACGGTGCGGTCGCCTTCGGTATCCGGGTTCTGGCTGACGGCGATGACGTTGCTGAGCGAGACCGCTCCGGTGACCGCGTCCACGAAGGGATTGGTGCCGTCCAGGTTGGAATCGCGGTCGTCGCTCTGGGTCTCGCGGCGCGCCTCAAGACCGAAGGCGACGCCGACATTGCCGGCCGGCAGGGCGAACAGGTCGGGCCGTGAGACCTTGAAGTCCCACTGGGTCAGGGTGGTCCGCGATTCGCGCTTCAGGCGGAAGGTGATGGCGTCGATCGCCACCTGGGAGCTGGGCGTGCAGTCACCGAAGCTGGTCTGGTTCACGCAGCCGCCGTTGAAGGGGTTGTAGGCATCGGGCGTCGAAAGGGCGAGCGAGGCTTGCAGCGCCGAGGTGTTGACCGCGTCGGACTCATCGACCGCTTCGGCTTCAGAGTAGAGCAGAGCCGTCTCCCAGTCGAAGCCGCGCCACTCGCCGCGCAGACCTCCCAGCAGTCGGGCCTGGTAGTTGGTGACATCGACGCCCTGATACCCGGCGTCAACAAAGCGGTACTGGTTCAATCGTACCGGCAGGCCGGCGGCCGGCACATTGGTCAGTCCGGGGATGCGGTTCGGATTGACCGTGCCGTTGGCGAAGGTCACCGGACCGAACGGGTTCCAGTAGTTCGAGGCCGGGATCACCAGGGTGTTCAGGTTGATGACGGGGGGCTGCACGCGCTGGGTATCGGCCGTGTAGTAGCCGATCTCGCCGAAGGCCGTGACGGTGTCGGTCAGCTCATAGTGACCCGCCACGAAGACGTTCAGCCGTTGGGTGTCGGGCTGCACCGTCGTGCCGGGCGCGGTGTCGAAGCGCAGCTCGCGCTGGACGCCGTTGAAGTTCAGGGCACCGGAGCCCAGGCAGACGTCGCCGTTCGGCACCAGACATCCGGCCAGGGCCGTCGGCTGGATATGGAAAGCGCCGGCCGCCGTGGTCAGGGCCTGGGTGCCGCGCCGGATCGTGCCCGGTCCGTTGACGACCGCCAGGTTGGCCCAGGCGCCGCGGGTGTTGCGGAAGTCCGGCGTCAGGCTGGCGGCATAGTCTGGCTCGTTGGCGAACAGCGGACGCAGGTTGTCGGTCGCCGTGAAGTCCTGATCTTCGGCCCGCAGCGCGGTCCGGTCGGTGTAGTCGATGAAGGCCGAGATGTTGCCGCGCTCGAAATCCTTGCCGGCGAAGATGCCCAGGTTGAACTCGCGCAGGTGGGTGCCCTCCGCGCCGCCGTACTGGCTGGTGATGCGCAGGCCGTCGAAGTCGTCCTGGAGCACGGTGTTGACCACGCCGGCCACGGCGTCCGCGCCGTAGATGGCGGCCGCGCCGTCCAACAGGACCTCCAGTCGCTCCAGCCCCGACACCGGGATGGCGTTGGAGTTGTAGCTCAGGACCGGAACCGTGCCGGTGTCCGAGGTCCCCTGGCTGGTCGGGTGCTGGACGATGCGGCGGCCGTTCAGCAGCACCAGGGTGTTGCCGACGCCCAGCGAGCGCAGGTTGACCGAGTTGACGTCGCCGCGCGCCGCGTTCGAGGTCTGGGGGTTGTTGGCCGCGCTGAACAGGACGTCGCCCATCTGGGGGATGGTTCGCAGCAGGTCGTCGCCGCTGACCGCGCCGGTGGCCAGGATCTGCTCCTCGCTCAGGACCGTCACCGGCAGGGCAGCGGTCACGTCCGCGCCCCGGATCTGGGAGCCGACGACCACGATGTCGTCGACGGACGACGTGTCCTGCCCGGTCCCGCTTCGGTCGGCCTGGGCCTGGGCGGCCGGCGACAGGGCTGTGCTCTGGGCCGCTGTCTGGGCCAGGGCCGGGCCGGCGAACGCCAGCAGGCCGGTGATGGCCGTCGTGGCCAGCATGGTGGTCCGGGTCTTCATGATGGTGGTCCTCCCCTTTGTCGTTTTTTGATTGGTCGTGTCGGACGTCAGTCCTTGGCGATGACGAGATCGTCTCCCGGCCCGGCGGCCGGATCGGGCCCGGCGGCCAGCGGTCTGGGCTGTCCACGGAGGGCTTCGGCCAGGGCGTCGCGGTCCAGCGCCCCCTCCCAGCGGGCGACCACCAGGGTCGCCACGGCGTTGCCGATGAAGTTGGTCAGGGCCCGGCACTCGCTCATGAAGCGGTCGATGCCCAGGATCAGCGCCATGCCCGCGATCGGCACGTCGGGCACCACCGCCAGCGTCGCCGCCAGGGTGATGAAGCCCGCGCCCGTGATGCCCGCCGCCCCCTTGGAGCTCAGCATGGCGACCAGCAGCAGCGTCACCTGCTGCCACAGCGTCAGCTCGATGTTCAGCGCCTGGGCGATGAACAGGGCCGCCATGGTCATGTAGATATTGGTGCCGTCCAGGTTGAACGAGTAGCCGGTGGGCACGACCAGGCCGACAACGGACTTGGACGCCCCGGCGCGCTCCATCTTCTGCAGCAGGCTGGGCAGGGCGGCCTCTGACGACGAGGTCCCGAGCACCAGCAACAGTTCTTCCTTCAGGTAGCGGATCAGCTTCAGGATAGAGAAGCCGTTGGCGATGCCGACCAGCCCGAGGATGCCGACGACGAAGATCGCCGAGGTCAGGTAGAAGGTGGCGACCAGGGCGATCAGGTTGATCACCGAGGCGATCCCATAGGCCCCGATGGTGAAGGCGAAGGCCCCGAACGCGCCGATCGGGGCGGCCTTCATGACGATGGCGACCAGCTTGAAGAAGGCGGTCGATACCGATTCCAGCAGGCTCAGGACCGGCTTGCCGGCGTCGCCGACCATGGCCAGGGCCAGTCCGAACAGGACGGACACGAACAGCACCTGCAGGATGTTGCCGGTCGAGAAGGCGCTGACGAAGGTGTCGGGAATGACGCCCAGCAGGAAGCCGACCACGGTCGTCTCGTGGGCGGCGGTCGAGTATTGGGAAACCGCGCCCGCATCCAGAGACGCCGGGTCGATGTTCAGCCCCCGGCCTGGCTGGACCAGATTGGCCACGATCAGGCCGACGATCAGCGCCAGCGTCGAGAACACCAGGAAATAGGCGAAGGCCTTGGCCGCCACGCGACCGACCTTGCCGATGTCGCGCATGCCCGCGATGCCGACCACGATGGTCAGGAAGATCACCGGGGCGATGACCATCTTCACCAGCTTGATGAAGCCGTCGCCCAAGGGCTTCAGGCTCTCGCCGAATTCCGGGAAGAAGTGGCCGATCAGGCCGCCCAGCAGGATGGCGCCCAGCACCTGGACATAGAGATGAGAATACCAGGGGCCGCGATGCCCCCGGGTGCCGTCCTGATGCGCCGTGATCTGCATACGCCCTCCGCCGCCGTCGCGGCCGTCGTTTCCCGGGGCGGTCTGACGCCGCCTAGGCCTCAGTCTGAACGCTGAACGATGAAGCGCAATCATGATGCAGGTCTTGAGCAAAGCATTGATAAAAAACAGATGTTTTGATAGTCAGTAGGAGTCTTGTGCGATTTTTCGGACAGGGGCTGGCTATTCTGTGCGGATTTCCACACAGTCTGGCGATGTTCGCCCCGGGCATCATGAAGGTTCGCGATCGCCTCTCGCGGCCGACGACGGCCCCTTGGATCGCGCTCGTCGCGATCTGGCTGGCGGTCGCCGTTCTCGCGATGATCGGCGCCGCCGAGCTGGCCCGGCGCGACGCTCTGGCGGAGCTGCGAAGGCAGGCCGTGGCCAATGCGGACCTTCACGCCGCCGTGCTGCGCAGCGAGCTGGAAAAGCAACGATCCGTGCCCGTCGTCCTGGCCCAGGACCCTGAGATCGCCGCCCTCGCGGCCGACCCCGGCCCCGACCGCGCCGCCCGGGTCAGCGCCAAGCTGGAGGGGCTCGCGCTCCAGACCCGGGCGGCTGCCCTCTATGTCCTGAATGCCGAGGGCCTGGCTGTCGCGGCCAGCAACTGGCGCGAGCCGACCAGCTTCGTCGGATCAAACTATGCGTTCCGGCCCTATTTCACCCAGGCGATGGCGAACGGCGAGGCTGAGTTCTTCGCCCTCGGCACCGTCAGCGGACGCCCCGGCCTGTATCTGGCCCGCGCGATCGGACCGGCCTCGGCCCGGGTCGGCGTGGTCGTCGTCAAGGTCGAGTTCGACGCGCTGGAGGCCGCCTGGCGCGACACGGGCGAGCCCGCCTTCGTCACCGATGGCAGGGGCGTCGTCCTTGTGACGAGCGAACCCGACTGGCGCTTTCGCCGCAGCCGCGCCCTGACCGCCGCCGAGCGTCGCGATATCCTGGCGGATCAGACTCTGAGCGGGCAGGCGCTGGCCCCGCTGCCGTTCGAGGGCGAGCCAGGTCGGGTCGTTCGTATCGCCGGGGGGCCCCGGGCCGGTGAATGGATGCTGGCCGAGACCGCGACCGACACGCCCGGCTGGACATTGCGCCTGCTCGACCCGGTCGACCGCGCCATCACCGGCAGCACGACCAATGCCCGCGTCATCGCCCTGCTCGCCGTGACTCTGCTGGCAGTCGCCGCCGGGGTCCTGCTGCGTCGGCGTCAGCAGGCGGCAGCCCGCGCCTTGGCCGAGGAGGCGGCCCGCGCCGATCTGGAGCGGCGGATCGATGAACGGACCCTCGAACTGCGCGACGCCAACAGCCGGCTCAGCAGCGAGATCGAGGAGCGCCGCCGCGCCGAGGCCAGCCGCGAGGTCCTGCGCGAGGAATTGGTCCAGGCCAGCCGCCTGGCCACCCTCGGTCAGATCGCCGCCGGGGTCGCCCACGAGATCAACCAGCCCGTCGCGGCCATCCGCACCCACGCGGACAGCGCAGGGGCCTATCTGGACCGGGGCGACGCGGACGGCGTCAAACGCAACCTGGACCGCGTGTCTGACCTGACCGGCCGGATCGGGACCATCACCGATGAACTGCGGGCGTTCTCGAGGAAGGCCACCGGGCCGGTTTCAGCGGTTTCGCCCACAGCCGCCATCGACTCGGCCCTGCTGCTGATCGGGCACCGTCTGCGCGACGCGGGCATGCGTCTGGTCCGGTCTGACGCCACGGATGCGCGGGCGATGGCGGACCCGGTCCGGCTGGAACAGGTGATCGTCAATCTGATCCAGAACGCCTTCGAGGCCATGATCGAAGACCAGACGATCGATCCGACCGTGACGATCGACATTGTCCAGAACGCCGGGTGGGTGGAGATCGTGATCGCCGACAACGGGCCCGGCATCGACCCCGCCGTCGCCGCCACCCTGTTCACTCCGTTCGTGACGACCAAGGGGCAGGGCCTGGGCCTGGGGCTGGTGATCTGTCGCGACATCATCGCCGGGTTCGGCGGCGAACTGGGGTTGCGACCGTCCGCCCAGGGCGCGGCCTTCGCCATCACCCTCAGGGCCGCGTCTTGACCTTCGCCCGGCCGCTCGGCGTGACCCTGGTCGATGACGACGAGGATTTTCGCGCCGCCCTCGCGGAGCGCCTGCGCCTCGCGGGGCTGGAGGTGGGGGATTTCGCCTCGGCCGAGGCCGCCCTGGGGGCCCTGGACCGCGACTATCCCGGGGTGGTGGTGACGGACCTGAGGATGCCGGGTCTCGACGGGCGGGGTCTGCTGACCCGGCTTCAGGCGGTCGACGCCGATCTGCCGGTCGTGATGATCACAGGCCATGGCGACATCGCCGACGCGGTCGAGGCGCTGCGTCAGGGGGCCTACGATTTCGTGGCCAAGCCGTTCGACTTCGCCCGCCTGAACGAGAGCTTGGCGCGCGCGCTCGAAAAGCGTGGCCTGGTGCTCGACAACCGGGCTCTCGCGCGTGCGGTCGGCGAGGCCCGACCCGAGACCACCCTGCTAGGCACCAGCCCGGCCATCGTCCGTCTTCGCGCCGTCATCGACCAGATCGCCGACGCCGACATGGACGTGTTGATCGAGGGGCCCACCGGGGCCGGCAAGGAGGTCGTCGCCCGGGCGCTTCACGACGGTGGCCGACGGCGCGTCCACCGCTTCGTCGCGGTTAACTGCGGGGCACTGCCGGACGGGCTGATCGAGACCGAGCTGTTCGGATCGGAGCCGGGGGCCTTCGCGGGGGCGCTGCGTCGTCGGATCGGCCTGGTGGAACAGAGCCATCGCGGCACTCTGTTTCTGGACGAGGTCGAGAGCCTGTCGCCCTCGGCCCAGGTGGCGCTGCTGCGGGTGATCGAACAGCGCGAGGTCCAGCCGGTCGGGGCCGATGCGGCCCGCACGCTGGATCTGCGCATCCTCGCCGCCTCGAAGGTCGATCTCGCCGTCGCGGTCGCGGCCGGCCGGTTCCGCGACGATCTCTACTACCGGCTGAACGTCGTCGAATTGCGGGTGCCGCCTCTGATCGAGCGCCGTGAGGACATTCCCCTGTTGTTCGCCCACTTCCTCGCGCGAGCGGCCAAGGCGCAGGGCATCGAGCCGCCGCTCCTGACGGCCGCGGTTCATGAGCGCCTGATCCGCCATGACTGGCCCGGCAATGTCCGCGAACTGGCTCACTATGCCGATCGCGCGGCCCTCGGCCTGATCGACGTCCCCGCCCCCAGTTCGGCCGCGGCGCCTGAAGCGTCCGGGGCCCTGGCCGCCCGCATGGATCGGTTCGAGAAGAGCGTGCTTCAGGACGCGCTCGTGCGTCACAATGGGTCGGTCGCCGCCGTGTCCGGGGACCTGCGTCTCCCGCGCAAGACCCTCTACGACAAACTGGCCCGCCACGGCCTCAGCCCGTCGCGGTTCCGCCTGGCGTCCAGAGCGTGAGGGGTGGGCGAGTGGCGGACAGAGAGGGATTCGAACCCTCGGTAGGCTTTCACCTACACACGCTTTCCAAGCGTGCGCGATCGACCACTCCGCCACCTGTCCGTTTCACCACGCGGGCGATCCGTCCCGGGAGGTCGCCCCGGGGAGGGCAGGCTGATAGAACAGCCCGGCGGTAACGGCAAGCGCGACGCTGGCGAACCTGTCAGGCACCGCCCATATGGCCACCATGTCCCTCCTGTCCCGGATCGCTTCGATGCTGAGCCAAAAGACCACCCTGCCCACCGCCGACACCGCCCTGCCGGGCCGCCGGACCGAAATGCCGACCGACCAGGTCCATTTCGTCAGCGGCCGCCCGCTGAAGGGGCCCCATCCCGAGGGGTTCGACATGGCCATCTTCGGCATGGGCTGTTTCTGGGGCGTGGAGCGGATCTTCTGGCAGCTGCCGGGCGTCTGGGTGACCTCGGTCGGCTATTCCGGTGGCATCACCCCCAACCCGACCTATGAGGAGACCTGCACCGGCCGCACGGGTCACACCGAGGTCGTCCAGGTCGTCTTCAATCCGAATGAGATCAGCTACGCCGAACTGCTGAAGGCCTTCTGGGAAAACCACGACCCGACCCAGGGCATGCGCCAGGGCAACGACGTCGGCTCGACCTACCGCTCGGCCATCTATTGGCTGAACGACGCGCAGCGACAGGAGGCCGAACGCTCGCGCGACGCCTATCAGGCGGCGCTGGCCAAGGCGGGACGTGGCCAGATCACGACCGAGATCGCGCCGGCCGGGCCCTACTATTTCGCGGAAGCCTATCACCAGGGCTATCTGGCCAAGAACCCGAACGGCTACTGCGGCATCGGCGGCACCGGCGTGGTGTGCCCCATCGGCCTTGATCTTGGTCGCGACGCCGAGCCGTCGCTCCGTGGCGTCGACGCCTGAACGCGGCGGGCTTATGGACCGGGACAGGATCGGCAAGGTCTGCCTGGCCCTGCCCGGGGCCATGCTGGATCACCCCTTTGGCGAGCATCACGACGCCTATCGCGTCGGTGGCAAGATGTTCGTGATGGTGGGCGAGCAGGGTGGGGTGTCGTTCAAGGTCTCCGACATCGCCTATGAGATCTTGACCGAGATGGGCCGGGCGAGGCCGGCCCCCTATCTGGCGCGGGCCAGGTGGGTGAACCTGCCCGATCCTTCCGCCTGGGACGATGACGAACTGGCTGAGCATTTCGCCATCGCGCATCGGATCGTGGCCGGCAAGCTGACCCGCAAGGCCCGGGTCGAACTCGGGATCGATTAGCCGCAGAGACCGAAGAACCGCTCGACCTGGGTCGCCGAGCCCGGCTGGGGCACATAGACCGCGCGTTCGCCATCCACCCATTGGGCGATCCAGCCCAGCCGGCGGAACCGCTGCAGCACCGGCGTGTCCGCCTCGACCGTGGCGGTCAGCAGGTCGCCGTCGTGCAGTTGCGAAGGCTCTCCCTCTGCGGGGAACCGCTCGGTCTCGCCGCCGGATTCCAGATAGATCTCGCTCATCCCCGACTTGCCGAGCGCGACCAGATCGACCTTCCCCGTGCCCGCCGAGCAGTCGAGGCCCAGCTTGAGGTCGTCCGAGGCCTCAACGCCATAGGCCAGGCGCGCGATGCCGCTGTCCTGGCTCAGGAACCAGTCGTAGCCGGGCGTGGGCGCGGGCGACGCCGTGGTGATCGGCGTGGGGGTGACCGGCGAGACGTTCGCGCACGCCGCGGTCATCCCGGCCAGGCCAAGGGTCCCGAGCCAGATCCAGCGCATGGCGAACTCTCCCCGCATCAGCCGCCGCAAAGCTCTGCGA
The DNA here is from genome assembly GCF_040195595.1 of Brevundimonas aurifodinae. Taxonomy (NCBI): domain Bacteria; kingdom Pseudomonadati; phylum Pseudomonadota; class Alphaproteobacteria; order Caulobacterales; family Caulobacteraceae; genus Brevundimonas; species Brevundimonas aurifodinae. Next base: position 43,747 of record NZ_JBEGDD010000004.1, on the reverse strand, counting down.
ACCGCCTCAGCTTGGCAAGATGCGCCGGTTGAACCTTGACGGACTGCGCCCGCCCGGCAACAGCCACCGAAAGGTCGCCGGTGAGCACGAACTGACCGAACACCGGGTGGTCCGAGCGGATGGCGATACGGCTGTGGTCGGAGACCGCGACGCTCTCGGTCTGGGCGGTCGCATCGCCGCTGGACAGGATCGCGACGCCAGGAGCCGCACCGGCTTCGTACAGATCCAGCCGTGCCACGCCCGAACCGGGTTCGCATTCCAGAACAGACCTGAGCTGCGGCGTATCAGGGACCTCGTGGGCGAGCACCAGGGGACCGTCACCCTCGTAGAGTGTCCAGGTCCAGCCGCCCTGAATGGCCAGCGCGCTGAGCGCGATCGGCAGCCAGTTCATGGTTCGTCGCCCCCTCGTCGGGCGATCAGGCGCGCCCGGCCCCGCAATAGGACAGAAAATCGCCCACGAGGCGACGTTCTTCTCGTCCTGCGTCGATGCGGAAGCGGCCCGCGTCACCGGTGACGGTCAGTTGGCCACGCTCGGCGAGACGACGCAGGCCGGGGTCGTTGACCGAGACCAGGGTCTCGTCTGCCAGCCCGCCGGACAGGGGATCCAGCGGCTGGACGCCCAGACGGGTCCGGATGAGCCGCGCCCCCTCCAGGCGGACGTCGCCATAGACGGTGGCCAGCGCCTGGCCCGGCGCGCATGTGACCATCAGGGCCAGCTGGTCGGAGTTCGGCACGCCGTAGGCCAGCTTGGCCAGGCTGCCTTCGTGATGCAGGGTCCAGCTCATCGTCGGCTCGGTCATCTCGGGCTCGGACGCGGCGCCTTGCGACTGGGCCGCGAAGGCGACCAGACCGAGCGCGGCGGCGGCGGGAAGCAGAACCTTGAACATCACCAGAACCTTATGTCTGGTGGGCAAACGCTGCTCGGCGTTAACGGTTCACGGCTCAGCTTGACGATAGGTCCCGCGTCGCGAGCGGTAGCGCCCCTAAACCCGCGCTCAAGCAGCGAGACGCCGCGCGTCGAGCGATAGCGCCCCTAAACCCGCGCTCAAGCAGCGAGACGCCGCGCGTCGAGCGGTAGCGCCCCTAGAACGGACTGAACCGCTCCACCAGGCTCTGGGCTGCGGGGGTCGCCTGCACCCGGCTGATGTCGCCGCGCCCGCCATAGCTGATGCGCGCCTCGGCGATCTGGGTGTGGGCGATGGTGTTGGCGCTGGAAATGTCCTCCGGCCGCACGATGCCGGCGACGGTCAGTTCGCGCAGTTCGCGGTTGGTGCGCACTTCCTGCCGACCCTGGATGACCAGGTTTCCGTTCGACAGGATGTCGGTCACGACGGCGGCGATGGTCAGGTCGACGCGCTCGGCCCGGCTGACCGACCCCGTGCCGTTGGCGTTCGAGGAGCCTTCGACCCCGACCAGGGCCTGAGGGTCGAAGCCGCCCGGGAAGGCGCGGCCCAGGCTGTTCTCCAGCCCGAAGAAGTTGGTCACCCCGCCGGTGATGTCGTTGGTGCGGCTGCGGTTGGTGGTGTTGGAGGTCTGCGCCCGGTCGTCGATGCGGATCGAGACCGTCAGGATGTCGCCGATGTTGCGGGCCCTCTGGTCGCCGAAGAACGCCCGTGCCCCCGTCCGCCACAGGGAGTTGGCGCTGGCCGAGCGCGGCTGGGGCGCGGCCTGGTAGGTCTGGGTCACCGGCACCAGCTGGGCGGGATAGCCGATGGGGGCCAGTTCGGGGCCGCGCACCGTCTCGACGACGGTGGAGCAGGCGCCGAGGCTCAGGGCCGAGGCGGCGAGGGCGGCGAGGACGGCGGGCTTACGCATGACGGGATCTTCCTACCGGACGGCGGCGAACTGACTGGAACGGGCGGCCTGGGCCTCGGGCCCAGCGACGGCGCGGCCGGGACCGGAGGCGACGGCCTCGATCGTTCGGCCCGACGTCAGATTGGTGATGGCCACGACTTCGCCGACGGCGGCGCCCCTCTGGGCGCGGCCGGTGACGGTCAGGGTCACGCCGCCGGACGCGAAGGCCACCTGAACGGTGTCGTTGCGGGCGATGACCTGGGGGCGGGCCAGGTCGCGGGCCCCGACCACGGCCCCGGCGCGCAGGGCCCGGCGCGCGGACAGGCCGACGACCTCTTCAGCGTCCGACGGGCCACCACCGGTCGCCAGATGGCTCTGAACGTCGGTCCAGACCACGTCCTCGGGCTGGATGACATCCCCGGCGGCGATGTTGCGGGCATAGGTCAGCACGGCGGCGGTCGCGCCCGCCACCGCTGCGGGCCGCATCGTCGTGCCGGCGGGCGTCGCGGTCGCGGCGGGCGCTCCAGAGGCCAGAAGCGCATGGCGAACCACGACCCGGCGCAGGTTTTGCGGATTGGCCCATTGCAGGCCGGACCGCGCGGCCAGCGCCTGAAGCTGCCCGGCCTCGAACACGACCGACGGTCCCGCCCGGCTGGCCACGACGACGCCAGAGGCCGCGCCCGCGCCGTCGAAGATGTCGCCCAGCGTCACCCGTCCGTCGTCGTCGACGGGGTTGGCGCGCAGGGTGACCGGACCGGCCAGGGCGGGACCGGCGCTCAGCGCGAGGGCGGCGATGAAGAGCAGGGCTCTCATGGCCTAGCCCTTCACCTGGGCTGAGACGCTCATCATCTCGTCGGCGGTGGTGATGACCTTGGAGTTCATCTCATAGGCGCGCTGGGCGATGATCAGGGCGCTGATCTCGGTCACGGCATCGACGTTGGACGCCTCGGTATAGCCCTGCAGCAGCTGGCCAAAGCCGTCCTCGCCGGGGATGCCGACCGTGGCCGGGCCCGAGGCGGCGGTCTCCAGCAGCAGGTTGTCGCCGATGGCTTCCAGCCCCGCCTCGTTGAAGAAGGTGGCAAGTTCCAGCTGGCCAACGATCTGGGCCTCGGGCGATCCGGCCGAGACGACCTGGACCTGTCCGGTCTTGGAGATCGCCACGTCGATGGCGTCCTGCGGGATGGTGATGGCCGGCTCGACCGCATAGCCGTCCTCGGTCACCAGCTGGCCCTCGCCGTTCAGCGAGAAGTTCCCCGCCCGGGTGAAGCCGATCTCGCCCGACGGCAGGGTGATCTGGAGATATCCGCGCCCGTCGATGGCGACGTCGTAGCGGTTGTTGGTCTGCTGGGGCGTGCCCTGTTCGGTGATCCGGTAGACGCTGCCCGCCTTGACGCCCAGACCGACCTGGATGCCGGTCGGAACCACGGTGCCCTGGCTCGAGGACTGGGCCCCCATGCGCTCGACGTTCTGATAGATCAGGTCCTGGAACTCGGCCCGCTGACGCTTGTAGCCGACCGTGTTCATGTTCGCGATGTTGTTGGAGATGACCTCCACGTTCAGCTGCTGGGCGGCCATGCCGGAGGCGGCGGTGCGAAGTGCGCGCATGGTGGGTTTCCCTTAGCTCGACCGGCCCAGCCGCTCGACCGAGCGGCGGGACAGTTCCTGGACGTTCTCGACCATCTTGGTCGCCCGCTCGTAGGCGCGGCTGATCTCGATCAGATTGGTGATCTCGACCAGGGAGTTGACGTTGGATCCCTCCAGCATCCCCTGGCGGACCTGCGCGCCGGTGGCGTCGATCGGGGCGGCGTTGGAGGCGTTGCGATAGAGGCCGTCGCCGTCCTTGGACAGGACGCCCAGTTCGGCGAAGCGGGCCAGGCCCAGCTGTCCGATGACCGCGCCGGCCTGGCTTATCGTGCCGTCGTCGGCGACCGAGATTGGACCCTGCGCCGGATCGACGACGATCGGACCCCCGTCGCCCAGCACCGGCCGTCCAGCCTTGGTGACGAGCGTCCCTTCAGGGTCGATGGTGAAGGCTCCGTCGCGAGTATAGGCCTCTCCCCCCGCGTCCTCGATACGGAAGAAGACGCCTTCGCCTTCGATGGCGAAGTCCAGTGAGCGGCCCGTCTGTTCCAGCGACCCTTGGGAGAAATCACGGCCCACGCCGTTGTCCAGGACGAAGCTGGCCCCCGGGCGGATGGAGTCGTTCCTCGCCCGGTTGCCGATCTCGGCCCCCATCAGCAGCTGCTCGACCTTGAACCCGGTGGTGTCGGCGTTGGCGATGTTGTTGGCGGCGATATCCAGCTCGCGCCTCAGCGTCATCTGACGCGACAAACCGATGTAGGCGGCATTTTCCACGGGACGGGCGCTCCTTCGCACCCCCCCCTCGCAACGGCCGTGCCAACAGGGTTAATCCAGCCGTGGCGGGCTTTGCGCGGTCTTGAGCGCCTTTCCCACCCGGCAAATCCTGCCGGTTCTACACCTCGCGTTAACCAAGTCGGGTGACCCTGAGGCTTGGGATTTCCGGGGCGCGACCACCACATGCTCAAGCTGGGCAAGAAGAAGGACAAGCCACCGAAGGACGACGCGACCGCGCTCGCCGTCGCTCACGGGGCCGAGGTCGAGGGCGAAGACGCGCCCAAGAAAAAGAAGCTCCCGCTTCTGTTCATCATCGCGCCCGTGGCCTTGCTGGTGCTGGGCGGGGGCGGCGCCGGGGCCTATTTCTTCCTGCTCGCGCCCAAGCCCGCCGCCGCCGAGGAAGGCCACGGCGAGGAGAAGGCCGGCGAAGAGGAAAAGGGCGGCGGCCACGGCGAGGAGAAGAAGGGCGGTGGCGACCACGGGGGCGGCGGAGACGCCGAAGCCGACCCGTCGCTCGGCAAGATCGCGGAAGGGCCCGACGGCGTCACCTTCTACACCCTGCCGGACATGGTGGTGAACATCCAGTCGCCGGACGGCCGGCCCACCTTCCTCAAACTGACCCTGACGCTGGAGATGCACGACGCCGACCTGGCGCATCAGCTGCAGGGCGAGATGCCGCGCATGCAGGACATGTTCCAGGGCTTCCTGCGCGAGCTGCGCCCCGAGGATCTGGCCGGATCCGCCGGCAGCTATCAGCTGCGCGCCGAGATCCTGCGCCGCGTCAATCTGATCGCCGCCCCGGCCCAGGTCGATGCCGTGCTGATCGAAGAAATGCTGGTGCAGTAACCCATGTCGGATGTGGGCGTAGCCGACGGCGAGGTCGATCCCTTCGCGGAGGCGGAAGGCTTCGGTTCCGAACGCCCCGGCGCGACCGAACGGGTCCTGAACCAGGACGAGATCGACAGCCTGCTCGGCTTCGACCTGGGCGACGACGACGCGTCTGAACGGACCGGCATTCGCGCCATCATCAACTCCGCCCTCGTCAGCTACGAGCGGCTGCCCATGCTGGAGATCGTCTTCGACCGGCTGGTCCGGTTGATGACGACGAGCTTGCGGAACTTCACCTCGGACAATGTCGAGGTCTCGCTCGACAACATCTCCTCGATCCGTTTCGGCGACTATCTGAACTCCATCCCCCTGCCGGCGATCCTGGCGGTGTTCCGGGCCGAGGAGCTGGACAACTACGGCCTGCTGACGGTCGATTCCAACCTGATCTATTCGATCGTCGACGTCCTCTTGGGCGGGCGTCGCGGCACCGCCGCGCTGCGGATCGAGGGCCGGCCCTACACCACCATCGAACGGGTTCTGGTCCAGCGGATGGTCGAGGTCATCCTGGCCGACGCCCAGGCGGCGTTCGAGCCCCTGACGCCGGTCCACTTCAATCTGGACCGGCTGGAGACCAACCCCCGCTTCGCCGCCATCGCCCGCCCGGCCAACGCCGCCATCCTGGTCAAGCTGCGGATCGACATGGAGGATCGGGGTGGCCGGGTCGAGCTGCTGCTGCCCTACGCCACGCTGGAGCCCATTCGGAAGATGCTGCTGCAGCAGTTCATGGGCGAGAAGTTCGGCCGCGACAACATCTGGGAAGGCCACCTGGCCACCGAGCTCTGGACCACCGACACCGAGGTCCGCGCCGTGCTGGACGACCAGTCCGTGCCCCTGTCGTCGGTCCTGAATCTGAAGGTTGGCGACACCCTGATGCTGAACGCCACGCCCGACTCGGAGATCTCGATCCGCTGCGGATCGATTCCCGTCACAACGGGGCGCATGGGCCGCAAGGGCCAGCACATCGCTGTGCGGGTCGAGGGCCCGATCAGCGTCGAGGCCGCCAACAGCCTGACCAAGGGAAGGCGCTGACATGACCGGGATCATCCTCGATGCTGTCCTGATGCTCCTGCTGGTCGCGGCGCTGGGGTACGGCGTGCGGCTGGAGAAGAAGCTGAGCCAGCTCCGCGCCGGACAACTCGCCTTCGCAGGTGCCGTGACCGAGCTGAACGCCGCCTGCGGTCGCGCCGAGAACGCCCTGTCGTCGCTGCGCGCCAGCGGTGAAGAGGCGGACCTCCTGCACGATCGCATCCTCAAGGCCCGAACGCTGAAGGGCGAGCTCGAGGCGCTGGTGGCGCGGGGTGGTCGCGCCGCTTCTCCCTCCCACTTGGGGGAGGGTGGTCGAACCCCGGACTTGATCCAGGGGGAGACCGGGTGGGGCCGGCAGGGCGAGCCGGAGACCGATCGCACCCGCGTCGCGGCGCCGCCTCCACCCGGTCGCTCCGCGACCACCCTCCCCCGCCGGGGGAGGGAGGACGCCGAACCCGTTCCCGCCGCCACCCCCGACCCCGACGACCGCGCCTTCCGGATGGCCGCCCTGGCCGAGCGGATTCAGGGCCTGCGCGCCCCCGCCACCCCGGCCGCCGCCGGGGCCGGCAACGTCCAGGCCATCCTGCATGCCCTGACCGCTAACCAAGGCGCGAAGCAAAGCCTCAACCGGTCGCGGCCTACCACGACCGACGACGACCTGTTCGCCGCCTAGGTTCCGACTGGATTTCCCCGATGAAGCTGCCCCGCCTCCTGCCCCTGATCGCCGTCGCCATCGGCGGGGTCGTGGCTGTGCGCGCCGTAGGGGCCGGACCCGACCTGTTCCAGGGCGCGGTCGCCTGGGCCGAGGAAGCCGCCGAGACCGCGGGCGAGGCCGTGACGCCGGCCGCCGCCGCGCGGACGGTTCCCGCCGTCTGCGCCCTGTCGCCCGAACAACTGGCCCAGCAGGCCGGCATCTCCCCCGCCGAACTGCGCATCATCCAGTCCCTGTCGGCGCGCCGCACCGAGCTGGACGCCCGCGACGCCGACTTCGCCACCACCCTGCCGCTGATGGTCGCCGCCGAACAGAAGCTGGACGCCAAGATCACCGCCCTGAACGCCATCAAGGCCGAGGTCCAGACCCTGCTGGGTCAGGTCGACGAGCGCGAGGCCGCCGAGACCGCGCGTCTGGTCTCCGTCTATTCCGCCATGCGCCCGCGCGAGGCCGCCGCCGTCTTCGCCACCCTGGCCGACGACGTCCGCCTGCCCATCGCCGCCGCCATGCGGCCGCGCTCGTTGTCGGCCATCATGGCTCAGATGCCGCCCGCCGCCGCCCGCGAGCTGACCGAGAAACTGGCCGGCCGCTTCCAGGCCCAGCAACTGGCCGCCCGCGCCGCCGCCGCCGCCGCCATCGAGACCGCCGCCACGCCCGGGCCTGCCCAGACGCCCGCCGCCGCGCCCGCCGCCACCCCTCCAGCGACCCAGACCGCGGCGTCCGCCGCCGCCGCGCCCGCCGCCCAACGCGCCGCCAGTCGCGCCACGCCGCCCCCGACCCAGCGCGCCGCCAACCGTCCGACGCCGCGTCAACCGGCCCGCACTCCGGCCTCCGACACCACGGGCACGACGCCCCCGGCCCCTCCCGGCCCACAGGCCTATCAGCCCACCGCCGGCGCTCCGGCCGCCGGTGCCGCCGCGCCGCGCCAGTCGGTTCAGTAAAGGCCCGGTTGGCAGGCGAGGCGCGGACAGCTAATCAGCCGCCTTCCGACGCCTTCAGGTGCCCGCCATGTCAGACACGCCCCCCGACCGCCTCTCGGTCAATCCGTCCAGCCCCCACTACGACGCCGACGTCCTGGCGCGCGGCGTGGGCGTGCGGTTCAAGGGCGAGGAAAAGACCAACGTCGACGAATACTGCGTCTCCGAGGGCTGGGTCCGCCTCGCCGCCGGCAAGGCCGTCGACCGCAAGGGCAACGCCCTGACGATCAAGCTGCAGGGCACGGTCGAGCCCTATTTCCAGAACAGCGAGATCGCGGCCGACAAGGCGGAGTGATCGGCACGCTTTGTGCCCTTCACCCCTCGCTCCGGGGTCGATAGGGTCCGGCTTCGCCGTTTGCCGGAGCCATCATGTCCGTCCGCCTCGCCTGCTCGACCGCCCTTGGTGCGGTTCTCCTTCTGACGGCCCCGGCCGCCTCTGCCCAGGATGCGCGCACCATCGCTGAGGCCGAGGCGCTGCGTGATCGGGCGCTCGAGTCGAACGTCGCCTATTCGCTGGTGTCTGAGCTGACCACGCGCTTCGGCCCGCGTCTGGCCGGCTCGACCTCCGAACAGGCCTCCGCCCGCTGGGGCGCCGACCAGTTCCGCGCCATGGGCTTCGACAACGTCGCGATCGAGAGCTTTCCCCTGGCCCTGTGGGAACGGGGCGAGGCGCGGGTCGAGATCCTGTCGCCTTTCCCCCAGCCCCTGACGGTGGTGGCCCTGGGCGGCTCCATCGCCACGCCGCCTGCGGGCATCGAGGGCGAGGCGGCCATCTTCGAGACCTATCAGCAGCTGCTCGATCAGCCGGAAGGGTCGCTCACGGGCAAGATCGCCGTGGTGCTTCAGGACACGGTCCAGGCCCAGGACGGACGCGGCTATGGCGCGACCTCGCCCGTGCGCGGCCAGGGCCCGACCGAGGCCGCCCGGCGCGGTGCCATCGGCTACGTCCTGCGCTCACTGGGCACCCACGATCACCGCTTCGCCCACACCGGCGCGACCCGGGTGGGAGAGGGGACCGTGCCCGCCTTCGCCATGAGTCCGCCCGACGCCGACCAGCTGCGCCGCCTGATCCGCCTGACCGACGAACCGGTGCGGATGCGCCTGTTTTCCACGGCCGGCTTCACCGCCCAGACCACCAGCCAGAACGTGATCGGCGAGGTGCGCGGCCGCGAGGCTCCGGACGAGGTCATCGTCATCGGCGGCCACCTCGACAGCTGGGACCTCGGCACGGGTGCCATCGACGACGGCGCGGGCGTGGCCATCACCGCCGCCGCTCTGAAGCTGATCGAGGACATGCCGCGCCAGCCTCGCCGCACCATCCGCGTCGTCTGGTGGGGCTCCGAAGAGGTGTCGCAGCCCCCGCCCGCGCAAGGGTTGGCCGGGGCTCGCCACTATGCGGAGACCCGTCGCGATCAGATGGCGAGCCATGTGGCCATCTCCGAAAGCGATTTCGGGGCCGGTCCGATCTACAGTCTGGGCCTGCCCGCCGCGACCCCGCCGGCCTTCCGTCAGGCGGCCCTGCGCGTGCTGACGCCGCTGGGCATCCTGAACGATCCGGCCCCCGCGACCGGCGGCGGTCCCGACACCGGTCCGACGGTGGCCCTGGGCGTGCCCGCCTTCCGCCTGAACCAGGACGGCACCGACTATTTCGACACCCACCATACGGTCGACGACGTTCTGGACAGGATCGACCCCGCGTCCATGACTCAGAACGTCGCCGCCTGGGCCGCCTTCCTGTGGCTGCTGGCCGACAGCGACGTCGATCTGCGTCCGGAGACAAGCTCCGCGCCCTGACGGCCGTGCTTGACACAATGTAAAGCGACATTTACATCGACGGTCTCATGAAGGAGACCGTCATGTGGAAGAAGCTGCTCGCCGCCGTCTTCCTGATCGCGCTGGTCGCCTGGGCCGCGCTGGAGTTCTTCGTCCCCACCGCCAGCGAGGGGATCAAGGACATCCTGTTCTGGACCGGCATGCTCGCCGTCCTGCTGACCGTGACAGAAGTCCGCCGCGTTCGCGCTTGACACGGCGGCCCCCAGCCGCGACGCCGGACGCTCGGCGAGCGTGGCGAAACTGGTAGACGCAAGGGACTTAAAATCCCTCGACCTCGGTCATGCGGGTTCGACCCCCGCCGCTCGCACCAGGGCCCTTCAGACCCCGCGATCAGGTGATCGGCAGGGCCTGCTGTTCCTGGATCCAGGCCCGCATCCGCGTCTCGACGATGTCCATCGGCAGGGCCCCGTCGCTCAACAGATGGTCGTGGAAGGCGCGCAGGTCGAAGCGTTCGCCCAGCGCCGCCTCGGCCTCGGCCCGCATGCGCCGGAACGTCAGCTCACCGATCTTGTAGGCCAGGGCCTGACCCGGATTGCCGATGTAGCGATTGACCTCGGCGGTGATGTTCTGGGGCGACAGGGCGCTGTTCTGCTCGAAGCATTCGCGCGCCTCGGCCTCGGTCCAGCCCAGCCAGTGGATGCCGGTGTCGACCACCAGTCGGCACGCCCGCCACATCTCGTACGACAGCCGTCCGAACCGCTCATACGGCGTCGTGTACATGTCCATGTCGTAGCCGAGGGTCTCGGCATACAGGCCCCAGCCCTCGACGTAGGAGGTGAACCACGACGTCCTGCGGAAATAGGGGGCCTCGGGCTGTTCCTGCATCAGGGCGACCTGCAGGTGGTGGCCGGGCGTCGCCTCGTGCAGCGTCAGGGCCGGCATCTCGTAAAGCGGCCGCTGATCCAGGCGATAGGTGTTCAGCACATAGGTCCCGGCCTTGCCCAGCTCGGCGCTGCCCGGCGTATAGCCCGCCGTGGCCGACGTCGGCGCGGTCTCCGCCGGGGTCTCTTCGATGCCATAGGTCAGGCGGGGCAGGGTGCCGAAGATGCGCGGCAGGGCGGCATCGGCCCGGCGGCTGATCTCGGCGACGATTCGCACCAGCTCCTCGGGCGAGGTCGCATAGAACTGCGGGTCGGTCCGCAGGAAGTTCAGGAACTCCGGGAAGCTGCCTTCGAAGCCGGTCTCGGCGATGACGCCGTCCATCTCGGCGCGGATGCGGGCGACCTCGGACAGGCCCAGTTCATGCACCTGTTCCGGCGTCATGTCCGTGGTCGTGTTGGAGCGCACCAGATAGCGGTAGTAGGCCTCGCCGTTCGGAAGGGTGCGGACCCCCAGCCCCGGCCGCGCGGCCGGCAGAAGCTCCGTCTCGAGGAAGGCCAGCTGTTCCTGCTGGGCCGGCACGATCTCGTTCGTGATGATCTCCAGCGCGCGCGCGCGGTACGCCTCGCGCTCAGCCTCTGGCACCGACTGGGGCAGGGTGGCGAACGGCAGCAGCAGGGGGCTCTGCTCGACCGGGCGGGCAGCGGTGGCGCGGGCCACGGTGATCGACCGTTCGATGATCTGGCGCGGCTGGGTCCAGCCCGAGGCGATGCCGCGACGGCTGTTCTCGATGCCCTGACGTTGGGCCGCCGCCATCTGGCCCATGCGGGTCAGCCAGGCCTCGGCGTCGGCGCGCGTCCGCAGCGGCGTGTTGCGACCCAGACCGTCGAACCCGCCGCCCCCGCCTCCCAGGCGCGCCCGGTCGAAGGTCAGGCTCTCCAGATCGTCGTCGATGGAGCGCATCAAGAGCGCCAGGTTCAGCCGGTCGGCGTCGTCCGGCAGGCCGGCGGCGTCGATCTCGGCCAGACCGGCCCGCAGTTCCCTCAGCGCCTGGGCCCGCGCCTCGACGGCCGCAGGCGAGCTGTCCCCCAGCCGCGACAGGGCCGCTTGGTCGCCGTTTTCGCTGGAGGTCACGGGATCGAACCGGCGCTCGACCGCCTCGTGCTCGGCCAGCAGGGCCGTCAGGCGATTCTCCCCGGCGTTCTGGGCCCATGCGGGCGTCGCGAAAGCCAGGAAAGCGGCCGTGGCCGAAAGCAGACGACGAGACATGGTGGACCCCCAAAATCGATGCGGATCAAACGCTAAAGCGTGTTTGGCGGAAGTCAAAGCGGGGCAGGATCGCCCAACCCACGCCGTCATCCTCGGACTTGATCCGAGGATCGAATGTCTGACCGCTCGCAGGAAGACGTGAGGCGGGGTCTCACCGCCCGGTCTGCCTTCTGAGGCGCGGAAAGCTCGATCCTCGGATCAAGTCCGAGGATGACGGAGGAGGGTGCGCCTCCCGCGTCCGCGACGGCCTGTAACGGCCCATAACTTCCTGTTTCCCGCAGCCGCCCCGGCTTACGCCCGCCCCGTTTCGTTGGCACAAGACGTCGCAGGGAAACGCGACCGGACAACGGGACCATCATGATCAGAGCACGGCGCGCGCGCATCGTCGCGACCCTGGGGCCCGCCAGTCGCGCGCCCGGCATGGTCAAGGCCCTGGCCCAGGCCGGGGTCGACGTCTTTCGCCTGAACTTCAGCCACGGCAGCCATGACGACCATGCCGCCGCGCTGAAGGCCGTGCGCGGGGCAGAGATCGCGCTGAAGCGGCCGCTCGGTGTGCTGGCCGACCTGCAGGGCCCCAAGCTGCGATTGGGCCGGTTCGCCGAGACCGAGATCTCGATCAAGCCGGGCCACAAAATGCGGTTCGACCTCGACCCCACGCCGGGCGACGCCACCCGGGTGCAGATGCCCCATCCGGAGATCTTCAAGGCCCTGCGCACCGGCATGTCGCTGTTGCTCGACGATGGCCGCGTCCGGCTGCGCGTGGGGGAACGTGCCGAGGACTGGGCGGACGTCACGGTCGAGAGCGGCACCAAGCTGTCGGACCGCAAGGGCGTGGCCGTGCCTGAGGCCATCATTCCGGTCTCGGCCCTGACGCCCAAGGACCGGGAGGACCTGAACTTCGCCCTGCGGATCGGCGTCGACTGGGTGGCCCTCAGCTTTGTCCAGAAGGCCGAGGACATGGCCGAGCTGAAAGCCATCGTGAAGGGCCGTGCCGCCTGCCTGGCCAAGATCGAAAAGCCCCAGGCGCTGGAGGCGCTGGACAGCATTCTGGACTACTGCGACGGCGTCATGGTCGCGCGCGGCGACCTGGGCGTCGAGATGCAGCCCGAAGAGGTGCCGGTGGCCCAGAAGGCCATCATCCGCGCCGCCCGCCAGCGTGGCGTGCCGGTCATCGTCGCGACCCAGATGCTGGAGTCGATGACATCCTCGCCCGCCCCCACGCGCGCCGAGGCGTCCGACGTGGCCAATGCGGTCTATGAAGGCGCGGACGCCCTGATGCTGTCGGCCGAGACGGCGTCGGGCGACTATCCCATGGAGGCCGTCGGCATCATGAACCGGATCATGGAGCGGGTCGAAAGCGACCCCCTGTGGCCCAGTCTGATGGACGCCGAACACGCCGGCATGGAAGGCTTCGACGCCGACGCCCTGGTCGCGGCGGCGAGGAAGGCCGGCGAGGCGTCCTCGACCGGTTGCATCGTGGTGTTCACGACGCTGGGCGGTACGGCCCGGCGCATGTCGCGCGAACGCCCGCTCCAGCCCGTCCTGGCCCTGACCCCCCGGCCCGAGACCGCACGGCGCCTGGCCCTCGTCTGGGGCCTGGAACCCCGTCTGGGCAAGGAGCCGACGTCGCTGGAAGACGTCACCGACGACGCGGTCGCCTCGGCCATGCAGTACGGCCTCGCCGAGCCCGGCCAGCGCATCCTGATCCTGGCCGGCACCCCCTTCGGCGCCCCGGGGGCTGCGAATCTCCTCCGCCTGGCGCATGCTCCGGCGAAGGGGAAGGGGCGGAAATCCTAATCCTCCCCCGAGCAGCGTAGCGAAGCGGGGGAGGATTGGACATATGATCAAATACCTCGGCTCCAAGCGGGCGCTGCTCGACCCGATCACCACCGCCGTTCGCGGCCTGCTGCCGAACGGGGGTCACGTCTGCGACCTGTTCTCCGGCACGGCCCGCGTCGGCCATGCGCTGAAAGGGCGGGGCCACCGGGTCTGGTCCAACGATCACAACGCCTACGCCCACACGCTCGCCACTGCCTATGTCCAGGCCGACCACGAACGCTGGCAGGCCCCGGCCGAGCGACTGCTAGCAGAGTTGGCGACGACCCCGCCCGCCTCAGGCTGGTTCACGAAAGCCTTCTGCGAGGACGCCCGCTACTTCACTCCGGCCAACGGCGCCCGCATCGACGCCATCCGTGACCGGATCGAGACGCTGGGCCTGGAGCCAGAGCTCAAGGCCATCGCCCTCGTCAGCCTGATGGAGGCCGCCGATCGGGTGGATTCCACCGCGGGCGTCCAGATGGCCTATATGAAGGCCTGGGCTCCCCGCGCGCTCAAGCCCCTGGACCTACGCCTGCCCGCGCTCCAGCCCGCCGTCGCCGCTGGTCCCTGCCGCGCCGCCCGGGCAGACGCGCTCGACATCGCCTCGGCCTTCGACGGCGACCTCGTCTATCTGGACCCGCCCTACAACCAGCACTCCTACCTGGGGAACTACCATGTCTGGGAGAGCCTGGTGCTGTGGGACCGGCCCGAGACCTATGGCATCGCCAACAAGCGGATCGACGTCCGCACCCGAAAGAGCGCCTTCAACTCCCGCCCCGGCATCGGCCCGGCGCTGCAGGCGGTGATCCAGGCGATCCGCGCCCCGCACCTGATCGTCTCCTTCAACGACGAGGGCTATCTGAGCCGCGAGCAGCTGGTCGAGATGCTGTCCGCGCGCGGGCCTGTTCAGGTCATTGAGATCGCCCGCCCGCGCTATGTCGGGGCCCGGATCGGCATCCATAACCCCAAGGGCGAGAAGGTCGGCACGGTCGGACGGCTGCGGAACGTCGAATATCTGTTCGTCGTCTCCGATCACGCCGCGTCGCTGGCGGCTTGACCTCGGCGGGAACTGAGGCGTCAATGCGTCGTTAAGGCGGCATGGAACAGCGCGATATGGCCTCCCAGGGCGAATTCGGCCGACGTCCCCAGGGCGTCAGGAATGCGATCGAGGCCTACCAGGCGGCCGCATGGCGCGCGCCGGCCGCGACCCGTTTCGACAGCCGCCCGGCCAACGACGCGTTTTCGCGGGACCTTGTCGCCAACGACTTCCTGACCCGCGCCGAAGGGGTGGCCCCGCTATCGACGCCGGGCCCCGTTCCGATGGAGCCCATGCCGCGCTGGCTGGTGATCGCCATCGGCGGCGTGATCGCCGCCATCATGGGTGCGTTGCTCGGCGGCGCGCTCGCCGTCTACTGATCCAGCAGCGCCCGGATCGGGGCCCAGCTTCGCCGATGGATCGGCGACGGTCCGAGCGTTCTCAGCGCCTCCTGATGCACGGGCGCGTTATAGCCCTTGTGACCCGCGAACCCGTAGCCGGGATACAGAGTGTCCATCTCGACCATCAGCCGGTCCCTGGCCGTCTTGGCCAGGATGGAGGCCGCCGCGATCGACAGGCTCAGCCCATCGCCGCCGACGACTGTCTCGACGTCGCACGGCAGCTTGAACCGATAGTTTCCGTCCACCAGCGCCGCGAGGGGCTCCACCGCCATCGCCTCGATCGCCCGGCACATGGCCAGGCCCGTGGCGTGCAGAATGTTCAGCTCGGCAATCTCCTCGACCGAGGCGAAGCCCACACCCCAGGCCACCGCCCGCGCCTTGATCTCGCCCTCCAACGCCTCGCGCCGCTTGGCGGTCAACGCCTTGGAGTCGTCGATGCCGAGGGGCAGGCCGTCGGCTGACAGGATCACCGCCGCCGCCGTCACCGGCCCGGCCCAGGGCCCACGCCCGGCCTCGTCCACCCCGCACACCAGGCCGTCGACCCGCTGGGCCAGCAGGGTCTCCAGCGTCAGGGTGGGGAGGGGTCGCGCCTTGGTCATCGCCCGCCCATAGCCCGCACCTCGTCGCATCGGAAGCAGGTCTGGACGTGGTCGTTGACCATCCCCGTCGCCTGCATGAAGGCGTAGGTGATGACCGGCCCGCAGAAGCCGAAGCCCTTGGCCTTCAGCGCCCTGGACATCTCGACCGACACCGACGTCTGGGCCGGAACCCCCGCCATCGTCGCCGGCGTGTTCTGGATCGGCCGACCGTCCACGAAGCCCCACAGCCAGTCGGAGAAATCCTCGCCCCGCTCGCGCATGTCGCACCAGACCCGCGCGCCCCGGATCGTGGCGTCGATCTTGGCCCCCGAACGCACGATGCCCGCATCGGCCATCAGCCGCGCCCGGTCCCCCTCGCCATAGCGGGCGACCGCCTGCGGATCGAAGCCATCGAACGCCGCCCGGAACGCCTCGCGCTTTCTCAGGATGGTGATCCAGGCCAGGCCCGCCTGGAACCCGTCCAGCACCAGCTTCTCCCACAGGGCGCGGGGGTCACGTTCCGGCACGCCCCATTCGGTGTCGTGATAGGCGACATACAGCGGATCGGTCCCGCACCAGGCGCAGCGTGAGTCGGTCATCGCGACAGCCTATCGACCGCCGCGTCGTCTGCCGACCCGCGACCGGTCAGAACCGGTAGTTCATCCCGATCCTGACCGCGTGAAGGCCGAACCGCCCGTTCGACCGCGTGATGTCCGTCCCGGTGGTGTTGGGCGTCAGCACGAACGGATTGTTGGCCGCCGCGATGCCGCGACCGACGCGGATGTTGAAGTCCGGCGCCTCCAGGGAGGTGTAGATATACTCGCCCGTGACGGTGAGATTGCCCGCCAGTCGGTATTCGATCCCGCCGCCCGCCTGATAGCCGTCCGCCTGATCGTCGTTGATCGTGGCGTCGAAGCTGTTGACCCCGTTGCTGGAGAAGAACTGGTTCGACATCTCGCCGCTGGCACCGCCGGCGGTGCCGTAGAACAGCGCCGGTCCCATGGCATAGCCGACCCGCGCCCGGAGGGCGGCCAGGTTCTCCAGCTTGCGCTCAAACGTGTAGGAGGCCGGTGTCGTCGAATACGACGTCACGCTGTCCTCGGCGCTCACGCCCGAATACTCGGCGACCGCGCCGACGACGAACGATCCGAACTGAAAGTCCCAACCCGCCCGAATGCCGGCCTCGGCCGCGTCGAAGTCGTCATCGCACCCGTCGGCGGGCGTGTTGCCGTTGGCGGAGCCCCCGCACGAGCCGGGGCTGAAGGCGTCCGCCCCGGTCGCCGTCGTGACGGTGTCGCCGAAGTTGCCGTCCAGGTTCCGGTCGAAGCGCAGGCGCTCGTCGTCCTGATCGTTGGTCTGCCCGAATCCGCCGTGAACGCCGATATAGCCGCCGGACCAGTCCTGGCTCAGGGCAGGAGACGCTGAGAGCGTCAGGGCCGCGGCCGAGGCGGCGAAGAGAAATCTCGTCATGGGTCAAATCCTGTCGTTGTCGCGGCGGGGACCAGGGTGCCTGTGGCGCATCCGCGAAAGGGTGGAGATCGGTCAGGGCCTGTCTTTCCGGGATAGGACGGCCAGTCGCCGCCCTGTCAGCCCCGCCGCCTGACCGGCAGGGCTGACCGAGCCGCGTATCAGGTCGTGCGGAAGCCGGCGGGGCCGTTCAGGCCGGCCGGGAAGAAGCCGCCCTGGGTCACGCCGGTGCCGGAGCGCAGGTAGACGATGTTCAACCCCTGGGCGACCGTGCGGCTGAAGGCGATACCGTTGCTGTCGCTGGGGAAGATGTTCGATGCGGCGGCGTTGCCCGTGCCTGTCGGACGCACGCCCTGATCCAGATCGGACGGACCGTCCAGGCTGTCGCGCGCGTTCGAGATCGCCTCGGTCGCGTCGATCAGGGACGGCGTCGCGATGCCCTTGGCCGACAGCACGGTTCGCACCAGGCCCGCGTGATAGGCCTCGGCCGCCAGGATGCCGGCGGCGGCCTCCAGGAACACCTTGCTGGTCACCAGCGGTGCGGCCCCCTTGTACAGGCTCACCCCAACGTCCTCGAAGATGAAGGCCCCCAGCAGGAAGGCCTCGTCCGAGGCATAGGGGTCGAACGCCTGTCCCGGCCCGACCAGGCCGGCGGCGCGGGCCGCGCTGGAGAAGGCGCCGTTCGGATCGGTCCCGCCGACGTCGATCGCCGGCTGGGCCACGGCCGAACTGCCCAACGCCGAGCGCAGGAAGTTGACGTGGGCGACTTCGTCGGCCGCGATCTCGTTGGCGTAGCGGCGGACCAGCGGATCGGTGAAATTGACCTGCCGGCCCCCGATCACCCCGCCTTGGGTACCCGTGCCACCGAGCGAGCTTTGCGGCAGGCCGGTGCCGAACGCCGCGAAGGAATAGAACTGGGCCTCCAGATATTCCAGCTGCAGCGCGAAGTTCAGGATCTCGACGTCCAGGTTCGGGCTGTTGGACGGCGGATTGCTGGGCGGGGCCTGGGCCACCGCCGTGTCCGACGAGCTTGAGCAGGCGCCCAGCACGGCCCCCGCGGTCGCGCCGACGGCGAAACCGCCGGCGGTCTTGAAGAACTTGCGCCGGTCGTTCAGGCGGGAAGCCCGCTTCTCGAGAGTTTCGAGGATGAGATCGGTCTTGGACATGCGGAAACCTCTGTGGGGCGACACTGCCCTTCCGCGAACAGATACTCGCCACATCCGTGGCGGTTTCAGCTTGGCCGTTCAAAACGCCTAATCTTCACAGTTCAGCCTTGGCTGATTTCCTCTGGAGAGGTCTTGGACATCCAGTGCGGTCGCCGCGCCGCCGCCGCTCGTCCCTCGACCGTCAGCGTCCCGTCCAGCCGGTCCAGACGCATCAGGGCGATCGCGCCGCCCTCACGCCCGGTCAAAACCTCGCCGGCGCGAAGCTCGCCGTTCAGAACCTCCGTTCCCGGCGCGGGTGGCGGTCCATCGAAGGTCAGCGGCAGCATCCGTTTCTTGATCTCGCCGCGCCGCTTCATGCGGCTGGTCGTCTCCTGACCGACGAAACAACCCTTCCTGAAATCGATGCCGTTCAGGAGGTCGAAGTTCGCCTCGATCGGAAAATGGGCGTCATGACCGCCGTCGCGGGTCGGGTCGGGTACGCCGACATCCAGCCTGTGCGCGTCCCAGCCGTCCTCTTCGGCGGTTGCGGTTCGCTGGCCCAGCGCCCGCCCGCCCAGCTCCGGCAGGCGGGGGTCCGTGACGAAGCCTTCCGCCGTGCCCGGCCAGCTGACGCACACGGGCCGCTCGTCGGCGCCGATCTCGACCTGCGCCCTCAGTCGGTACATCGACAGGCGCGCCATCAGGGCCTCTCGCCGGTCCGCCGCGACGTCCAGCACGACGCCGTCGTCCGCGCCCCAGACGAACAGATCGAACAGCAGCCGTCCCGGTGGCGACAGCAGGCCCGCGAACCGCACCTCGCCGGGAACCAGCGTCTCGATGTCCTGGGTCAGCAGATTGTGCAAGAAGGGCTGCGCGTCCGGCCCGGCGACCCGGATCAGGGCGCGGCTGTCGAGGCGGGCGATGCGATCGGTCATGGGGTCAAGATAGGGGCTTCGGCACCGAAGCGGGAGGCGGAACGCCCGGTTCGCCCCACGGTCGCCGCGAAAGAATCCGTATACGGTGTCGGCATGAGCTCCAGCTTCCCCATCCTCTACATCGCCGAGGCCGACGCCGAGGCGGCGGTGCTGTCTTCCGGGGCCCTGGCCTGTCTGGTCGACAGCCTGCCCCAGGCCGCGTTCACGGTGGTGGGATCGGCCGCCTCGGCGCCCCTGTTCGCCGATACGCCGCGCCTGGACCGGCTGATCGTGATGGACGGCAACGGCCGCTTCGAATGGATCGCCCTGTGGAACCAGGTGCGCCAGACACGCTGGGGCCTGGTGGTCGATCAGCGCGGCACGCGGTTCTCCGAGCGGCTGCGCCGTCAGAAGCGGGCCGTGAAGGGACCGCCGCGCCCCGGCATGCACGCGGTCGAGGACGCCGCCTATGCCCTGCACCTGGACGACGTGCCTGCGCCCCGGCTGTTCCTCGGCGACGAGACGCGCGCCGCCGCCCAGGCCCTCGTCGGCGACGATCCGGCTCCCATCCTGGCGGTCGGGCCGGGCGCCGACTGGATCGGCAAGCGCTGGCCGGCCGAACGCTACTCCAAGATCGCCGCGCCCCTACTGGCGGACGACGGGCCCCTGGCCGGGGGTCGTCTGATGATCGTAGGCGAGGAGGCGGACCGAGACCTGGCTCACACCATTCGACTGGCGGTACCGCGCGCCCGAGTGATCGAACTTCAGGGCCGGCTCACCCGGCTTCAGACGGCGGCGGCCCTGTCGCACGCGGCCCTCTACATCGGCGCGGACTCGATCTGGACCCAGCTGGCCGTCGCGGCGGGCGTCCCGACCATCGGCGTCTATGGTCCTTCGGACGACAGCCGCGTCGGCCCTTGGGGCGGCGTCTCCATTCGCGGCGAACGCTTATACGACGAGTTTCGGGCCGTGGATCCGCACCTCAACCAGGCCATCCAGCACATGATGGGCCTGCCCGCCGAGCGGGTTCTCAAGGCCGCGCGGGCGCTGCTCGAAAAAAATCGCGCCGCTCAATCCGGCGCCGCTTGAAACCCCCTTATAATGGCTGCCTGAAACCGAGCGCCGGACGGCCGGATTCGCACGTTTCAGACGTTTCAGACTCTGTTTTCGCCAAGGGAAGAGCCGCCTCGTGACCCAGACCTATGACCTGATCGTCCGTGGCGGAGAGGTGGCCAACCACGCCGGGCGCGGGATGGCCGACGTCGGCGTCGTCGACGGCCGCATCGCCCGGATCGGCGACCTGTCCCAGGCCTCGGCCGGCCAGGTGCTGAACGCGACGGGCCTGACGGTCCTGCCCGGCGTCATCGACACCCAGGTCCATTTCCGCGAGCCGGGGCTGGAGTGGAAGGAAGATCTGGAGACGGGCAGTCGCGCGGCGGCGTTGGGCGGCGTCGTCGCCGTGTTCGAAATGCCGAACACCGAGCCCAACACGACCGATCCCGACACCCTGGCCGACAAGCTGGCCCGAGCCCGCGACCGGATGTGGACCGACCACGCCTTCTACGTCGGCGGCACCCACGCCAATGCCGATCACCTGGGCGAACTGGAACGTCTGCCCGGCTGCTGCGGGATCAAGGTCTTCATGGGGGCCTCGACGGGCGATCTTCTGATCGCCGACGACGACGGCGTCCGAAAGGTGCTGAACGCGGTCGCCCGCCGTGCCACCTTTCATTCCGAGGACGAATACCGCCTCGCCGAGCGTCGCCCGCTCGCCCGCCCCGGCGACTGGACCAGCCATCCCGAGGTCCGCGACGCCGAAAGCGCCATCATGAGCACCCGCCGGCTGGTGCGCCTGGCGAAGGAGACGGGCAAGCGCATCCATGTGCTGCACGTCTCCACCGCCGAGGAGATCGAATTTCTGGCCCATCACAAGGACGTCGCCACGGTCGAGGTCACGCCCCAGCACCTGACGATCGACGGCGACGAGGCCTATGCCCGGCTGAAGGGCAATGCCCAGATGAACCCTCCGATCCGCAACGCCCATCATATCGCCGGCCTCTGGCGCGGCATCGATCAGGGCGTGGTCGATGTGCTCGGCTCCGACCATGCGCCTCACACGAAAGAGGAAAAGGCCAAGCCCTATCCCGCCTCGCCGTCCGGCATGCCCGGCGTCCAGACCCTGGTCCCGGTGATGCTGACCCATGTGGCGCAGGGCCGGATGACGCTGGAACGGTTCATCGACCTGACCTCGGCCGGGGCCCAGCGCGTCTTCCAGACCGCCAACAAGGGCCGTCTCGCCGAGGGCTACGACGCCGACCTGACCCTGGTGGACCTCAAGGCCCGCCGCGTGATCCGCCACGAGGACATGGCCAGCCGCTGCGGCTGGACCCCCTTCGACGGGTTCGAGGCCACCGGCTGGCCCATGGCGACCATCGTGCGCGGCCGGATCGTGATGCAGGACGGCGATCTCATCGGCACAGCCCACGGCCGCCCCGTGCGCTTCCAGGAGACGCTGTCTGTCTAGATGGAGAAGCTGACGCCGCAGCCGCAGCTGGTGGCCGCGTTCGGGTTGCGGATCACGAACTGGGCACCGGCCAGTTCGTCGACGAAGGCGATCTCGGATCCCTTCAGAAAGGGCACGGACACGGGATCGACCAGGGCGGTCTGTCCCCCGGCCTCGACCCGCAGGTCGTCCGGCTCGGTGGTGTTCACGAGGTCGAGCTGGTACTGGAAGCCCGAGCAGCCGCCGCCCTCGACGGCGACGCGCAGCATCACGGGATGCCCCTCGATCTCGCCGAGCTTCGCCAGACGACGCGCGGCGCTGTCGGCGAGCACGATGCCTTCGGGCGATCGTGTGGCGATCTTCAACTCCAGCGGGGCGGTTTGGACGGCGGTCATGACTGTCTATATGAGGCCGCCCCGCCCGGTTCGCAAAGCCCGGCCTTCCGGAATCCGCCCTTGAGCCAGCTTCCTGCCCGCGCGCCCTATGCCGAGACCGCCGAAGCCTCGCGCGGCCGTCTGGTCCCGGAGGCCCCCAGCCGGACCCGAAACGCCTTCGCCCGCGATCGCGACCGGATCATCCACTGCACGGCCTTTCGCCGTCTGAAGGAGAAGACCCAGGTCTTCGTGGCGCACGAGGGCGATCACTATCGCACCCGCCTGACGCACAGCCTGGAGGTCAGCCAGATCGCCCGGTCCCTGGCCCACGCCCTGCGGCTGGACCAGGACCTGGCCGAGACGGTCGCCCTGGCCCATGACCTGGGCCATCCGCCGTTCGGCCATGCGGGCGAGGACGAACTCCAGGCCCAGATGCAGCCCTGGGGCGGGTTCGACCACAACGTCCAGACCTTCCGCGTCGTGACCAAGCTGGAGACCCGGTATCCGGTCTTCGACGGGCTGAACCTGAGCTGGGAGACGCTGGAGGGCGTGGTCAAGCACAACGGCCCGGTGACCCACAAGCTGGACGAGCCGGCCTGGAAGGCCATCGCCGACTTCGCGCCGGGCTGGGACCTGCGGCTGGACAGCTTCGCCTCGCTGGAGGCCCAGGCCGCCGCGATCGCCGACGACATCGCCTACAACAACCACGATGTGGACGACGGGGTGCAGGCGGGCCTGTTCACCCTCGCCGACCTCGCCGACGTGCCCCTGATCGGGCCGGTGCTGCACGCGACGCGGGCCGACTGGCCCGACCTGTCCGAGCGCATGCTACGTCTGGAGGCCGTGCGGCGCATGATCGGCGTCATGATCGACGACGTCCTGGCCGAGACCGAGCGTCGGCTGGCCGAGGACGGCATCGGCACCCGCGAGGATGTCCGGGCCGCACGGCGAACCCTGGTGCAGTTCTCGGACGGGATGCTGGCGGATCTGGGCCAGCTGCGCCGGTTTCTGTACGAGCGGATGTATCGGCACTACCGGGTCAATCGCACCCGCAGCCAGGCGCGGCGCATCCTGGCCGAGATGTTCCATCTGTTCATGGCCGAGCCCGAGGTCATGCCGACCGAATGGGGCGCGCGGGCGGCGTCGGACGATCCGCATCGCCGGGCCCGCGCTGTCTGCGACTACATCGCCGGGATGACGGATCGCTTCGCCATCGAGGAGCACAGAAAGCTGTTCACCCTCGACCTCGCCCTCGATCTGTGATTCTTCGATCGGGGCTGAGGGGTTAGACTGCGGGGTCGGAGCGTCGATTCGCGCCGGCCCCCAAGCGAGGCGCAATCATGTCCTACGACGACGACAATCGGCCCAGAGATCATGGGCAGAGGGACCGGGGCGCCTACACGCCGCCGACGGACGACGACCTGCCGTTCAACCGGGGTGGCTTCGACGCGCGCCGGGCCCCGCCGTCGAAGGCACCCCCCGTGACCCTGCTGGTCAGCGCCGGGGTGCTGCTCGTTCTGATCATCGCGGTGGTGCTGTTCTATCGATCCGGGTTGCGTTCCTCGACGGATGCCCCCCCGGCTGTCGGCACGCCCGTCGCCCAGATGAAGGTCGAGGCTCCCCTCGAGGCCCAGCCCGTCGATCCCGAGGCCGGGGTCGGCCTTTACGACGAGACCTCCGAGACCCCGACCACGCCCGAATTCGCGCCGCCGCCGGAGACGCCGCTGCCTCGGCCAGCCCCGGCCCAGTCCACGCCAGTTCCCTTGGTCAGGACCCCGCCGAGCGCGCCCGAGCGACCCGCGCCTGAGCCTGCAGCGCCTCAAGCGCCCGTCGCGACCGGCGCGGGTGGCAACGCCGCCGTCCAGATCGGAGCCTACTCCTCGACCGCCGTGGCGGACCGCGAATACGCCGCCGTCGCCGCCCGCTTCCCCAGCTTCGCCAGGAACGCGACCAAGCGGGTGCAGGAGGTGACGGCCTCGAACGGCTCGACGGTGTACCGGACCACCTTCACCGGTCTGTCGGCGGATGACGCCCGTGCCTTCTGCGCCGCCATCCAGGCGGGCGGCGGCGACTGTCTGGTGCGATAGGCGATTGTCCAGCGCGGCCATTTACGGCTGTTCCGGCACGGTTCTGACCGAGGCCGAGCGCGCGTTCTTCGCCGAGGTCCAGCCTTGGGGCTTCATCCTGTTTCGGCGCAACGTCGAGAGCCCGGAACAGGTCCTGCGCCTGACCGACGCGCTGCGCGCCAGCGTCGGCTGGGACTGCCCTGTCCTGGTCGATCAGGAGGGCGGCCGGGTCCAGCGGCTGGGTCCGCCGCATTGGCAGAAATACCCGCCGGGCGAGGCCTATCTGAAAGCCGCCAACGATCCGTTCACCGCCCGCGCCCTGGCCTGGCTGGGTGGGCGGCTGATGGCCCATGATCTGAGGGCCGTAGGCATCAACGTCGACTGCGCCCCGGTTCTGGACGTGCCGACGCCGGGGGCCCACGACATCATCGGCGACCGCGCCTTCGCCCAGGATCCGGCCCAGGTCGCCCAGTTGGGCCGAGCCATGGCCGAAGGGCTGATGGCCGGAGGGGTGCTGCCTGTCATCAAGCACATGCCGGGCCACGGCCGCGCCTTCGCAGACAGCCACAAGGAACTGCCGACCGTCCACGCCGATCTGGATCATCTGGACGCCTGGGACTTCGCGCCGTTCAAGGCCCTGTCGGACATGCCCATCGGGATGACGGCCCACATCGTCTTTCCCGCCATCGACAAGAAGCGTCCCGCCACCCAGTCGAAGAAGGCGATCAAGCTGATCCGCGAGCGGCTGGGTTTCGGCGGCCTGCTGCTGTCCGACGACCTGTGCATGAACGCCCTCAGCGGCAGCTTGACCGAGCGGGCGGAGACATCGCTCAAGGCCGGGTGCGATCTCGTCATCCACTGGACCGGCGACATGGCCGAGATGGAGCAGGTCGCGGGGGGCGTCGGCAAGCTGAAGGGCGGGGCGGCCCGGCGCGCGGCGGCGGCCCTGGCCCGGATCGTCCACACGCCCGAACCTCTGGACACGGTCGAGGCCCGCGACCGCTTCCACGCCATGCTGGTCGGCCGACTGACGGCGGCTCAGGGGCCGGACGTCGGCGAGGCCCAGGCCCCAGCCTCACGTCGCGCGACGCGCGAAAGGCCGAACTAGGCCATGACCGAGGCCTTTCAGCCCAACCTGGACTTCACCGCCGTCGAGGAGGTGGATGCGCGCGATGCCTTTGTCGTCGATCTGGATGGCTACGAAGGCCCCCTGCACGTCCTTCTGGCCTTGGCCCGAACCCAGAAGGTCGATCTGCTGAAACTGTCGATCACCCGGTTGGCGGAACAGTATCTGGCCTTCGTTCATGAGGCGCGGCGCCGGAATTTCTCGCTGGCGGCCGACTACCTCGTGATGGCGTCCTGGCTGGCCTATCTGAAGTCGCGCCTGCTGCTGCCCCGCACCGAGAAGGGCAAGGGCGACGAACCGCCCGCCGAGGAGATGGCGGCGGCCCTGGCGTTCCGGCTGCAAAAGCTGGAGGCGATGCGAAAGGCGTCCGACGCCCTGATGGCCCGACCCCAGCTGAAGCGCGACGTGTTCACACGAGGCGACCCGGAGGCGACGGTGATCGTGCCATCGGACCGGATCGACGCCAGCCTGTATGAGCTGATGGCCGCCTATGTCGGCCAGCGCCGCAAGGATCAGGCGCGGCACTACAATCCGACCCAGCGGGTGGAAGCCTTCGCCCTCGAGGAGGCGCGCGACTGGCTGCGCGACATCCTGCCCCGCCTCGCCGACTGGACGCCGCTGGAGCGGGTCGCGCCGGTCCGTGACGAAGGGCCGGGGCCCAGCCAGGCCAGTTTCACCGCCTCCACCCTGTCGGCCAGTCTGGAGCTGGTTAAGGAGGGGGCCATGGACGTGCGCCAGGAGTGGGCCTTCGAAGAACTGTGGCTCAAGCGGCGCGGCCAAGGCCCTGGGCTGGGTCAGCCGCTGGAGCTGACGCCGTGACTTCTCCTTTTCCCGCTCATCCCCGCGAAAGCGGGGACCCAGTGCTTTGGGCGATGATCGTTCTTGACCGAAGTCTCATCGTCGATCCCAGATATCTTGCCTCACTTAAGGACCGGGTCCCCGCTTTCGCGGGGATGAGCGGTGATCTGTGAGCATCCAGTTCGCCCCCGACGAGGCAGAGATCGAACGCCGGGTCGAGGCTCTGCTGTTCGCTGCCGCCGGGCCCCTGTCGGCCGCCGACATCGCGCGCCGCCTGCCCGAAGGAGCCGATGTCGGCCGGGCCATCGCCTCGCTTCGCGTCCGTTACGAGGGGCGGGGCGTGGAGCTGGAATGCGTGGCCGAGCGCTGGCGTTTTCGTACCGCTCCGGACCTGTCCTTCATGATGACGGAGGAACGCGAGGAGCCGCGCCGTCTGTCAAAGGCCGCGCTCGAGACCCTGGCCATCATCGCCTATCACCAGCCGGTCACTCGCGCCGAGATCGAGAGCGTGCGGGGCGTGTCCATCTCCAAGGGGACGCTGGACCTGCTTCTCGAGATGGGCTTCGTGCGTCTGAGGGGACGCAGGCGGACGCCGGGTCGGCCCGTGACCTATGCCACCGCCGACCGGTTCCTGGAGCATTTCGGCCTGGCCAGTCTGTACGATCTGCCGGGCGCGGCCGAGATGAAGGCGGCGGGATTGCTGGACCTGTCGCTGCCCACCGGCTTCGAAGTTCCGGACCCGTCCCGCGCCGGCGCCGACGACGAGGACCCGATCGAGGACGGGGACGCCCCCGAGTTCGCCCAGGACTTCGTCGGCGACTGAACCAATCCGCAGCTTGACCGTTTCCTCGCCGAACATCGTCCGAGGAGAAGTCCCTATGCGTATGCTGATCGCCGCCGGAGCCGCCGCCTTGGCGCTGGCCGCCTGCACCCCCGCCGCCGAGGAACCGGCTACCGCGCCCGCCGAGGGGGAGGTCTCGTCGACCACGGCGCCGGCCGTTGGGGGACCGATCGAGCTGCCCACCGACGGCGGCGTCACGCCCGCGCCGGAGTCGATGGACGACGCCTCGGCCGAGGACGTCGCCGCGCCCGCTTCGCCGGCAGAAGCCGCGGCCCTGTCGGGTGGCGAAGAGCCCGCTCCGAAGAGCTGACGCCCGGCTGACGACTCAGGCCGTCGGCGCTCAGGCCGTCAGCGCTCTGGGCAGTTTGAAGGTCACCGTCTCGGGCTCGCCCGGATCGTCGGCCAGGGTGACGTCGAAGCGCGATCTCAGCGCATCGACGACCCCCTGAACCAGCGGTTCTGGGGCCGATGCGCCGGCCGTGACCCCGACGGTCGACACGCCATCCAGCCAGCCCCAGTCCAACTGTGACGCGTCGTCCAGCAGGCGGGCGTCGCGCGCACCCGCCTTCAGCGCCACCTCGACCAGCCGCACCGAGTTGGACGAGTTCTTCGACCCGACCACCAGCACCAGGTCCGATCCGTCGGCCAGCCGCTTGACGGCCTCCTGACGGTTGGTCGTGGCGTAGCAGATGTCTTCCTTGTGCGGGTCGGGCAGTTCCGGGAACCGCCGTTTCAGCGCGGCCACGATCTCGGCCGTGTCGTCCAGGGACAGGGTCGTCTGGGTGGCATAGGCCAGCCTCTGACCCCCGGGACGCTGAAACGCCTCCGCGTCCTCGACGGTCTCGACCAGGCTGATCGCGCCCTCGGGCAACTGGCCCAGGGTGCCGACGACCTCGGGGTGGCCGGCATGGCCGATCAGGATGATGTGCTTGCCGTTGGCATGGTGGCGCTCGGCCTCGACGTGGACCTTGGAGACCAGGGGGCAGGTGGCGTCCAGGAACAGCAGCTCGCGTGAGCGCGCGGTCGCCGGAACCGACTTGGGCACGCCGTGGGCCGAAAACACGACCGGCCGGTCGTCCGGGCACTGGTCAAGCTCCTTGACGAAAACCGCGCCCAGCCCCTTGAGCCGGTCGACGACATGCTTGTTGTGGACGATCTCGTGGCGGACATAGACCGGCGCGCCGAACTTCTCGATGGCCCGCTCGACGATCTGGATGGCCCGGTCCACGCCGGCGCAGAAGCCGCGCGGCGTGGCCATCCGTACCGTGAGGGGGCGCAAGGTCGGGGCGGTCGTCGAAGCCGGAGACAGGGTGGTAGCGTCCATGTCCTCAACCTAGTCGCTTCGAGGCCACACCGCCACCGCCGGGCGGCGTCGCGACGTTTGCGACGCCTCGCTTTAGCCGCTATCAGGCGAGAAGCCTGACCGCGTTCCGTCAGCGCCTGATTTCCGGATATCTCGAATGCGCCTTGCGACCGCCGCCCTCGCCGCTTTTGCGGTCCTCGCCTCGGCCACGGTGGCCTCGGCTCAGCAGAGCTCCGGCCCGGCCCAGCGTCAGCGCGAGCGCGAGGCGCGCGATCAGGCTGAGGAGCAGCAGCGCGCACCGCGTCTGGGCCGCCTGCGCGCCGTGCCGAACGCGGGACCGTGTCCGTTCGTGAAGATCCTCTACGACGCCGCCCGCTATGTGGAACTGGAAGAGGGGCGGACCGCGGCCTCGGCCGTCGGCTACACCGGAGAGATCGAGGGTGTAACGGCGGGCTGCGCCTATCAGTCCGATGAGCCGATCACGGTTCAGGCCAACATCCTTTTCAACCTCGGCCGGGGGCCCCAGGCGGGTGATGATCGCCGCACCTATCGCTACTGGATCGCCGTGACCGAGAGGAACGAGGCGGTGCTGGCCAAGGAATACTTCGACTTGCCCGTCGATTTCGACGGCCAGCGCACGGCTTCGGTTGAACAGGGCCAGACGGTGGTCATTCCCCGTGCGACCGCCGAAACCAGCGGCGGCAATTTCGAGGTTCTGATCGGCTTCGACGTGACGCCCGAGATGGCCGACTTCAACCGGTCGGGCAGCCGGTTCCGCATCAACGCCGGCACGGCGTCGGCGGCGACGCCCCCCGCCGAATGACCGACCTCAGAACGGAACTGGGCGAAGCGGTCGCGGCCGCCTTCGCCGCCGAAGGCGTGGACGCAGGGCTGGCGCGCGTCACCGTGTCGGACCGGCCGGACCTGGCCGACTTCCAGTCCAACGGAGCCCTGGCCGCCGCCAAGGCGCTGAAGCTCAATCCGCGCGAGCTGGCGACCCGCGTCGCGGCGCGGCTGGACGGCGATCCCCGATTGTCCGCCGTGGAAATCGCCGGACCGGGCTTCGTCAATCTGAAGGTCGCCGAAGCCACCCTGGCGAACCGCGCCCAGGTCGTGGCCGATGACGCCGCGATGGCGGGGGCCTCTCCGGTCGCGGAGCCTCGCCGGGTCATCATCGACTTCGCCGGGCCGAACGTGGCCAAGCCGATGCATGTCGGCCATCTGCGCTCGTCGATCATCGGCGAGAGCCTGAAGCGGCTGTTCCGGTTCCGGGGTGACACGGTCTGGGGCGACGCCCATTTCGGTGACTGGGGTTTCCAGATGGGCCTGCTGATCGTCGCGGTCGGCGACGAGGCCGACCAGCATCCGGGAGCCAACGCCTTCCTGGCCGAGGGCGACGGGCCGTTCCCGCATGAGAGCCCGGTGACGCTGGAGGACCTTGAGCGGCTGTATCCGCAGGCGGCGGCCAAGGCCAAGGAAGACACCGCCTTCCGCGACCGCGCCCGCAAGGCGACGGCGGAGCTTCAGGCCGGCCGCCCCGGCTACCGCGCCCTGTGGCGGCATTTCGTGGCGGTCAGCCGCACGGCGCTGGAACGCGAGTTCGCGGCTCTCGGCGTCACCTTCGATCTTTGGAACGGCGAAAGCGACGCCGACCCCCTGATCCCGGCCATGGTCGAGGAGATCAAGTCGAAGGGCCTGGCCGAGTTCGACCAGGGCGCCTGGATCATCCGGGTCGTCGAGGAGGGCGACAAGCGCGAGCTGCCGCCCCTGCTGCTGGTCTCGTCCGAAGGCTCGGCCATGTACGGCACGACCGACCTGGCCACGATCCTTCAACGCCGCCGCGAGCAGGATTTCGAGCTGGTCCTTTACTGCGTCGACGCGCGTCAGGCCGACCATTTCGAACAGGTGTTCCGGGCCGCCTACAAGTGCGGCTACGCCAGGCCCGGCCAGCTGGAACACGCCGCCAACGGCACGATGAACGGTGCCGACGGCAAGCCCTTCAAGACCCGCGCAGGCGGGGTGTTGAAACTGCACGACCTGATCACCCAGGCCCGCGACAAGGCCCGCGAGCGGCTGCGCGAGGCCGAGCTGGGCACCGATCTGCCCGCGGTCGAGTTCGAGGACATCGCCGCCAAGGTGGCCGTCGCGGCGCTGAAGTTCGCCGACTTGTCGAACAACCGGACGACCAGCTACGTCTTCGATCTGGACCGGTTCATGAGCTTTGAGGGCAAGACCGGCCCCTATCTGCTATACCAGGCGGTCCGCATCAAATCGCTGCTTCGGAAGGCCGAGGCGCAAGGCGTCCTGCCGGGCCCCATCGTCATCGCGGAACCCGCCGAACGCGAGCTGGCCCTGACGCTCGACGCCTTCGACGCGGCGGTGTCGGACGCCTATGACCGCCGCGCGCCGCATGCCGTCGCCGAGCACGCCTATCGCCTGGCCCAGAGCTTCTCGAAATTCTACGCGGCCTGCCCTGTGCTGGCCGCCGGTGAGCCTGCGACGGTCGGATCGCGGCTGGCCCTGTCGAAGGCGGCGCTGGATCAACTGGAGACGGCGCTGCGCCTCTTGGGAATCGACGCACCCGAACGGATGTAGCGCCCGGCCTGTAGCAACGGCGCCACGGACTCGTCATCGATCGCCTGATTAACTGTGCCGTTGGGGACAGGACGAGGCCGGACATGGCGCGGTCGGGGAACAGGGGAGGCCAGACGCCGGCCGTGCGCCGCGAAGGCTATCGTCTGCCGATCTTCCGAAAGCGCGCCCGGCTCTATGTCGACGGGTTCAACCTGCATCACGCCATCCTCGAGCTGAACCGTCGCGAGCTGCTGTGGCTGGATCTGAGCGCCCTGGGACGGGCGCTGCTGCCGCCAGATGAAAGGCTGGCGGGCGTGACCTGGGTGGCGGCGCACCGGCCCCAGAGGCGGGATCGGATGGAGGCGCTGCTGGCCTATGAAGAGGCGCTGAGGGCCCGCGATGTGCGCTGCCTGCTGGGCCATTTCGTCGTCCACGCTGATCACTGCCACGCCTGTGGTAATCAGTGGATGGACGCGACCGAAAAGCAGAGCGACGTGAACCTGGCGCTGGCGGTCGCCGCCGACGCCGCCGCCGGCCGCTGCGACGTCGCCTATATCCTGACGACGGACGGCGACCACGCGGCCACGACCCGCTTTCTGCACGAGGCCTATCCCCACATCCGCGTCGTCAGCGTCGCCCCGCCGGCGCGGGGCCACAACCGCCAGCTGCTGGAATGGGCCCATGTCCGGACAGAGGTCGAGATCGGCATGCTGGAACGCTGCGGCCTGCCAGAACGTATCCTGACGCGGTCCGGCTTCGTCGAGCGGCCAGCCAGCTGGACCGGTCGAGGCGAGGCACCGCCCCCGCCGGGGCCGGAGACGCCGACGCCAGAGATCAAACGTGGACATCTGCGGCTGGTGGTGTCGAACTAGGGCCGCGCACGGAGCCCGCCCATGACCGACCTCGACGCCTTCATCGACGGCCTGCCCAAGGCCGAGCTGCATCTGCACATCGAGGGCTCGCTGGAGCCCGAACTGATGTTCGCCCTCGCGCAGAGGAACGGCGTTTCGATCCCGTTCGACAGCGTCGAGGCGGTGCGGGCGGCCTATGACTTTTCCAACCTGCAGGACTTCCTCGACATCTACTACGCGGGGGCGAACGTCCTGTTGACGCGTCAGGATTTCGAGGACCTGGCTTTCGCCTATTTCCAGCGGGCGGCGGCCGACAACGTTCGGCACGCCGAAATTTTCTTCGATCCCCAGACCCATACCGATCGCGGCGTCCCGTTCGGCGTGGTGGTCGAGGGGCTGATCGCCGGGATGGACCGGGCGAAGGCGGAACTGGGCGTGACCTCGGGCCTGATCCTCAGCTTCCTTCGGCATCTTTCGGAAGACGAGGCCTTCGCCACGCTGGAGAGGGCCAAGCCCTATCTGCATCACTTCATCGGGGTCGGGCTGGATTCGTCGGAGGTGGGGCATCCGCCGTCGAAGTTCGTCCGGGTCTTCGCCGCGGCGCGGGAGGTGGGTCTGAAACTCTGCGCCCATGCGGGCGAAGAGGGACCGCCCGCCTATGTGCACGAGGCGCTGGACCTGCTGCGCATCGACCGCATGGATCACGGCAACCGCTCGATGGAGGACGAGAGCCTGATCGCCCGCCTCGCGGCCGAGCAGATGACGCTGACGGTGTGTCCGCTGTCGAACCTCAAGCTGTGCGTCGTCAAGGACCTGAGGGATCACCCGGTCCCCGAAATGCTGAGGCGCGGGTTCCATGTGACGCTGAACTCCGACGATCCGGCCTATTTCGGCGGCTATGTGAACGAGAACTATCGCCAGCTGGCGAAGGCGGTAGGGCTGACCCGCGAGCAGGTGGTCCAGATCGCCCGCAACAGCTTCGAGGGCTCGTTCCTGAGCGAGGTCGACAAGGCAGCGCGGATCGCCGAGGTCGACGCCTACGCCGCATAGGACGACCCGCCACGCTTGACTTCCAAGCGGAGTCGGGGCCTTGGTGATCTCGCTCTCGCGGGAGA
This sequence comes from Brevundimonas aurifodinae, assembly GCF_040195595.1. Taxonomy (NCBI): domain Bacteria; kingdom Pseudomonadati; phylum Pseudomonadota; class Alphaproteobacteria; order Caulobacterales; family Caulobacteraceae; genus Brevundimonas; species Brevundimonas aurifodinae. The sequence continues at coordinate 11,164 of NZ_JBEGDD010000004.1, read as the reverse complement.
GATCGGCCCATCGCTTCGGGCCGGAGCCGAAGGCGCAACCGCCCCGGAAACGCTCAGGCAAAAGGACCGCGAGGACGTACGGACGCTGGAAAGTCACCCGCCAATCTTTTGGCATCAGGGTGCGCCGACGGAGCAAGCCGGGTCTGACCCGGCGGAATCTCTCAGGTTTCCCAGACAGCGGGGGCGCGAGGACGGCGGAGCTTTCTGCCGCGTGACGCGACCTACGAAAGTCTGACCGCATGACCGACGGCACCCTGAAGACCACGCCGCTGAACGCCGCGCACCGGGCGCTGGGCGCGCGCATGGTCGGCTTCTCCGGATACGACATGCCGGTCCAGTATGAGGGCGTGCTGGCCGAGCACCGCTGGACGCGCGAGCACGCCGGTCTGTTCGACGTGTCGCACATGGGCCAGTGCAAGATCACAGGCAGAGACGCCGTCGCCCAGTTCGAACGCTTCGTCCCCGGCGACTATCAGGCGCTGAAGGCCGGCAAGCAGAAATACTCGCTGCTGCTGAACGAGCAGGGCGGGATCATCGACGACCTGATGGCGGGCAAGCCGGATCACGACGGCCTGTTCGTCGTCGTCAACGCCGGCAACAAGGACGAGGATTTCGCCTTCTGGCGCGCCAACCTGTCGGGCGATGCGACACTGAGCGTGCTCGACGACCGCGCCCTGATCGCCGTTCAGGGACCGGAAGCCGCAGAGGTCATGGTCGCCCACGAGCCGGTGCTGGCCGAGTTCGGCTTCATGGACTGCGCCCGGCTGATGCTGTTCGGGGTCGACTGTTACGTCTCCCGTTCGGGCTACACCGGCGAGGACGGTTATGAGATCTCGGTCCCGGCCGGGGACGCCGAGCGGGTCTGGAACACGATCCTGCAGGACGCGCGGGTGAAGCCGATCGGCCTGGGCGCGCGGGATTCCCTGCGGCTCGAGGCCGGCCTGCCGCTGCATGGCCATGATATCGATCCGACGACCTCGCCGGTCGAGGGGGCCCTGACTTTCGCCCTGTCGAAATCGCGGAAGGAGGCGGCGAACTTCGACGGCGCCGAGCGGGTGCTGAAGGATCTCGCCGAAGGGCCGGCTCGCGTCCGGGTCGGCCTGCACGTCAAGGAGGGTGCCCCGGCCCGCGAAGGCGCCGAGATCGCCGACGCGGACGGCGCCGTGATCGGTCGCGTCACCTCGGGCGGGCCGTCGCCCAGCCTCGGAAAGAACATCGCCATGGGCTATGTCCCGCCGTCGCACGCGGCGCTGGGCACCGCGCTCCAGGTCATCGTGCGGGGCAAGCCTGCGGCCGCCGAGGTCGTCGCCATGCCCTTCGTCGCCCAACGCTATCACCGCAAACCCAAGTAAAGCCGTCGCCCTCGGACTTGATCCGAGGGCCGGACGATCAACCGCTCGTGCGACGGTTCTGACGCACAGCCCCCACAACACCCGATCCTCGGATCAAGTCCGAGGATGACGGAGGAGGAGAGACAGAGATGCATTTCACCAAGGATCACGAATGGGTCCGGCTGGACGGCGACGTCGCCACGGTCGGCATCACCAAGCACGCCGCCGACCAGCTTGGTGATGTCGTGTTCGTCGAGACGCCGGAAGCCGGCCGCGCCGTGTCCCAGAAGGACGGCTTCGCCGTGGTCGAGAGCGTGAAGGCGGCGTCGGACGTCTACGCCCCCGTCTCTGGCGAGGTGATCGAGGGCAACGCCGCCCTGGCCAGCGCCCCCGAGACCGTCAACGCCGACCCCGAAGGCGAGGGCTGGTTCGCCAGGATCAAGGTGTCCGACGCTTCGCAGCTGGACGGCCTGATGGACCGGGCGGCGTACGACCAGTTCCTGACGACGCTCTAACCGTCACCCTCGGGCTTGACCCGAGGGCCGGACGGTCAACCGCTCGCGCGAACGATCCAACGCACGGGCCGCACAACATCCGATCCTCGGATCAAGTCCGAGGATGACGGAGCGAGAAGACGATGCGCTACCTGCCCCTGACCTCCGATGACCGCTCCGCCATGCTGGCGGCGATCGGTGCCAAGACCATCGACGACCTGTTCGTCGACGTGCCCGCCCCTGCGCGGCGCGACGGCTTCGTCGATCTGCCCCGCGTCATGGGCGAGCTGGAGGTCGAGCGGGCGCTGAAGGCGCTGGCGGGCAAGAACACCGCGGCGGGGGACGCGCCCTTCTTCTGCGGTGCCGGGGCCTATCGCCACCATGTGCCGGCGACGGTGGATCACATCATCCAGCGGTCGGAGTTCCTGACCAGCTACACCCCCTATCAGCCCGAGATCGCGCAAGGGACGCTGCAGTACCTCTATGAGTTCCAGACCCAGGTCGCGAACCTGACCGGGATGGAGGTGGCCAACGCCTCGCTCTACGACGGCTCGACCGCCATGGCCGAGGGCGTGCTGATGGCCACGCGGGTCACACGCCGGAACAAGGCCGTGATCTCGGGCGGGGTGCATCCCCACTATGTCGCGGCGACCGAGACGGTGGTCCACGCCGTCGGCGTCGAGACCGAGGTCCTGCCCACCGCCATCGACGCCGAGGCCGACGTCATTGGCCGGATCGGGCCGGACACCGCCTGCGTGGTCGTGCAGACGCCCAACGTCTTCGGCACCGCCACCGACGTGACGAAGATCGCCGAGGCGGCGAAGGCGGCGGGGGCCCTGCTGATCGTCGTGGTCACCGAGGCCGTGTCGATGGGCCTGTTGAAATCGCCGGGCGAAATGGGTGCCGACATCGTCGCGGCCGAGGGCCAGTCGATCGGCAACGCGCTGAACTATGGCGGACCCTACGTCGGCCTGTTCGCCTGCCGGCAGTCGCTGATCCGCCAGATGCCGGGCCGTCTGTGCGGCGAGACGGTGGATGCGGACGGGGAGCGCGGCTTCGTCCTGACGCTGTCGACGCGCGAACAGCACATTCGCCGCGACAAGGCGACCTCGAACATCTGCACCAACTCGGGGCTGTGCTGCCTGGCGTTTTCGATCCACATGAGCCTGCTGGGCGAGACGGGGTTGCGCAAGCTCGCCCTGCTGAACCACGAGAAGGCGCTGGCGACGCGCGATGCGCTGGCGGCCATTGCGGGCGTCGAGGTGCTGACGCCGCGCTTCTTCAACGAGTTCGCCGTGCGCCTGCCGCGTCCCGCCGCAGAGGTGGTGGAGCGTCTGGCCGAGCACCGCGTGCTGGCCGGCGTGCCGTTCAGCCGCCTGAACCCCGGGGCCGGCATGGACGACGTCCTGCTGGTCGCCGCCACCGAGACGACGCTGGACGCCGATATCCAGATCCTGGCGAAAGCGCTGGGGAAGGTGTTGGCGGGATGACGCACTTCAACTCCGTCATCCTCGGACTTGATCCGAGGATCAGACGATCAACCCACTCGATTTCAGCCATCGAGCACGCGGTGCATCCGATCCTCGGGTCAAGCCCGAGGATGACGACGGGAGAGTAACGATGACCAGCACCATGAACACCGTCGGCCGTCCGACCGCTCCGGCTCCGTCCGCGCCGGACCATGACTACAAGCACCCGACCCTGACCGGCGGGCGCGGCCTCTTGCAGGACGAGCCCCTGATCTTCGAGGGCGACGGCTGGTTGAAGACCGGCGTCGACCTGGCCGAGCCGACGTCGGACGGCGGCGATCTGGGCGACCTGGTGCGGCGCGATCCGATCGGCCTGCCAGGGCTGAGCGAACCCGAGGCCATGCGCCACTATGTGCGGCTGAGCCAGAAGAACCACGCCATCGACCTGGCGCTGTATCCGCTCGGCTCGTGCACGATGAAGCACAATCCGCGGCTGAACGAGAAGATGGCGCGCCTGCCGGGCTTCTCCGACATCCACCCGCTGCAGCCGGTCTCGACCGTGCAGGGCGCGCTGGAGCTGATGGACACCCTGGCGCACTGGCTGAAGACCCTGACCGGCATGCCGGCGGTGGCCATGTCGCCCAAGGCGGGGGCGCATGGCGAGCTGTGCGGGCTGATGGCCATCCGCGCCGCGCACGAGGCGTCGGGCGAGCACGAGAAGCGCCGAAAGGTGCTGGTGCCGACCTCGGCCCACGGCACGAACCCAGCGACGGCCGCGTTCGTCGGCTACACCGTCGTGGAAGTCGCCCAGACCGATGACGGCCGCGTCGATGTGGCCGATCTGGCGTCCAAGCTGGGCGATGACGTGGCCGCCATCATGGTGACCAACCCCAACACCTGCGGCCTGTTCGAGCGCGACATCATCGAGATCGCGCGGCTGACGCACGAGGCCGGGGCCTATTTCTACTGCGACGGCGCCAACTTCAACGCCATCGTCGGGCGGGTGCGGCCGGGCGACCTGGGTGTCGATGCGATGCACATCAATCTGCACAAGACCTTCTCGACGCCGCACGGCGGCGGCGGGCCGGGGGCGGGGCCGGTGGTGCTGTCCGAGGCGCTGGCTCCGTTCGCGCCGGCGCCCTGGGTCGTCAATGACGGCGACGGCTTCAAGCTGGTCGAGCGGGCCGAGGACGAGGCTGTTCAGGCCTTCGGCCGCATGTGCGCCTTCAACGGCCAGATGGGCATGTTCGTGCGCGCCCTCAGCTACATGATGAGCCACGGCTCGGACGGCCTGCGACAGGTCGCCGAGGACGCGGTGCTGAACGCCAACTACATCAAGGCCCGCCTGTCGGACGTGATGAGCGCCGCCTTCCCCGACGGCCCCTGCATGCACGAGGCCCTGTTCGACGACGAGTGGCTGAAGGGCACGGAGATCACCACGCTCGACTTCGCCAAGGCGATGATCGACGAGGGCTTCCACCCCATGACCATGTATTTCCCCCTGGTCGTCCACGGGGCCATGCTGATCGAGCCGACCGAGACAGAGTCCAAGGCCGAGCTGGACCGGTTCATCAACGCCCTGCGCCTGCTGGCGGGCGCGGCCAAGGCCGGCGAGGTCGAGCGGTTCAAGGGGGCCCCCTTCCACGCCCCTCTGCGCCGTCTGGACGAGACCCGCGCCGCCCGCTCGCCCAAGCTGCGCTGGACGGCCCCGGAAGGGCACAACATGGCGGCGGAGTAGGCGGGTTTGGCGAAGCGGCCCGGCGGGACTAGATTGAGGTCATGTCGCCCGACGCCGCCATCCCCATTCTGGAGCGCCTGATCCACGGGCTGGCGGCCGTCTATGTCTTCGGCAGCGCCGCGCGTGGAGACATGCGCGCCGACAGCGATCTGGATCTGGCCATCGTCGTCGATGGAGTCTTGCCCTCGAAGGTGCGCTACGAAGCCAAGCTCGCTGTGGAGGACGCCCTCAGGATCGACGTTGATCTGGTCGATCTCGCGACCGCCTCGCCGATCCTGGGGCGGGAGGTGTTGCTTGAGGGGCGGCGGATCGCGACGCCGAACGCCCTGGTGGCCGATCTGGCCGAGATCCGCCTCATGCGGGACTATGAGGACCTCAAGGAGCGACGCAGGGGCATCGAGGCGGATATCATGACGCGCGGGCGGGTTCTCGCGTGAGCGACGACATCCTGGTGTCGAAGGCGCAGATTGTCGAACGCTGCATCGTCCGCGCTCGGGAAGAACTGGCCGGCAGCATCAATTTCGCCTCTGACTTCACGAGACAGGACGCCGCGATTCTGAACATTCAACGCGCCTGTGAAGCGACCATCGATATGGCGTTCCGGATCGTCCGGCTGAAAGGCCTGGGCGCGCCGTCGAACAGCCGTGAGGCCTTCGATCTCCTCGCGGGGGCCGGCCTAATCGATGCGCCGCTCAGCGCAGCCATGATGAAGATGGTGGGCTTCAGAAACGTCGCCGTGCATCGCTATGCCGACCTTGACCTTGATCTCGTCCAGACCGTGATCCGCGAAGGCCTGGACGACCTGGCGGCCTTCGCAGCCCTCGCGATCAGGCTTTAGCCGCCGCCCGCAACGCCATGAAGGCCGCCTTGCCGTGGACCTCGGGACCGGCGTCGTCGTCGGAGGCGAGCCAGGTCTCGGTGGCCATGCGCAGGACGCCGATCGCCGTGGTGGCGACCACGCGGGCCTGAAGGTCGTCGGGCGGCAGACGCTTCTGCGCAGCGAGGGCGGCGGCGAGGCGATGCTCCAGCATCTCGTATTTGGCGTGGTCGCCGGCCTTGAGCGCCGGGGTGTCGTGGATGAGGCGGGCGAGCGCCCGGGCCTCGGGGCCCTGGAAGTCGCCGGCCATGTCGGTCAGGGCGTGCTCGGCCATGGCCAGCAGCGGCTCGTCGGCCGGGCGGCGGGCGACGGCCGCCTCGATCAGTTCACCGAGGCCCGCCTTGGTCGAGAGAACGATGTCCTCCTTGGAGCCGAAATAGTGGAACAGGCTGCGGCGCGAGACGCCGGCGGCGATGGCGATGTCGTCCAGAGTCGTGGCCTCGAAGCCCTGGCGTGCGAACAGGGCCAGCGCCGCCTGATGGATACGGGCGTGGGTGTCGGCGCGTTTCCTTTCGCGCAGGCCGGGCTGTTCGGTCGCGGTTTGCACCTCTTGCATATTTGCACGCGGTGCAGATATGTCTAGCGACCGTTTCGGCTTCGGCCTGGACACCTAGAGGACCACTCCCATGACCTGGACCACCCGCGACATTCCCGACCAGACGGGCCGTCTGGCCATCGTGACCGGCGCCAACAGCGGCACCGGCTATGAGACCGCGCTGGAGCTGGCCCGCAAGGGAGCCGAGGTGGTCCTGGCCGTGCGCGATGTCAACCGTGGCCAGGCGGCGGCGAAGCGCATCAGGGGGCAGGTGCCCAAGGCGCGGCTGAGGGTCGAGGCGCTGGACCTGTCGAAACTGGCGTCGGTGACCGCTTTCGCGGATCGCATCCTGGCGGAGCGGCTGCCGATCCACATCCTGGTGAACAACGCGGGGATCATGGCGACGGACCGGCGCGAGGAGACGGAAGACGGATACGAACTGCAATGGGCGACCAACTATCTGGGCCATTTCGCCCTGACGGCGCGACTGATGCCCTTGCTGAAGGCCGGGCGGGCGAGGGTGGTGCAACTGTCCAGCATCATGCACCGGCAGGGACGGTTGCGATTCGAGGACCTGAACCATCGGCAGGGCTACAAGCCATGGCCTGTCTATGGGCAGACGAAGCTGGCCATGCTGATGTTCGGGCTGGAGCTGGATCGGCGGAGCCGGGCGGGCGGATGGGGGCTGACCAGCGTGGTGGCGCATCCGGGCTATGCGCGGACCGGGCTGATCGGGTCGGGGCCTCTGGGGCGTCGGCCGGTCAGCCGGGCGATGATGCAGCTGGTCTACCGGCCTTTCATCGAGCCCCTGTTCAGCCATTCGGCGGCCGACGGCGCCCTGCCGATCTTGATGGCCGCCACCGACCCCGGCGTGGGGCCCGGTGCCTTCGTCGGGCCGCAGAAGGCCAGGGAGATGAAGGGGCCGCCGGGACCCGCGAAGGCCGAGCCGCATGCCCTGGTCGAGGCGGACGCGGCGCGGCTGTTCGACATGACCGAGGCGGAACTGGGCGTGCGCTTCGCATAGGCGAAGCACGGAGATGTGAAATGCTGCCGCTTTGTCCCGGGCGAGACAGGCGTATCCTGCATGGCGCGTTATCGGAACGAAAAGAGCGTTGGGAGGCGCTGTCGTTATGATGTCACGCGTACAGAAGGGCATGGTCGCAGGCTTCGCCGCCACCGTCGCCGTATCGATCCTCGAAGCCGTCAATGTGTTCGCCGGACCCTGGGTGCAGCCGTTTCCATCGGTGGTCGCGACCCTGATCGGGATGGAAGGCAATCTGGCCGTCGGCTGGGTGGCTCACTTCCTGGCGGGCACGCTGCTGCTGGGCGCGTTGTTCGGCGTCGTCTGTCCGAAACTGCCGACCGACACGCCCGAGACCAAGGGCATCGCCTTCGCCGTGGCGGCGTGGGCGGTTCTGATGGTCGGGGTGCTGCTGTTCGGCGATCCCCGGATGTTCAACGCCGGCGGCGGCTTCGCCGTGGTCGCCTGGATGCTGGTGACGCACGTCGTCTTCGGCATCGTCATGGGCAATGTCTATGCCCGGCTGGTGAACCGCGACAAGCGCGCTCATGACATGAGCGGAGCGGCCGCGGCCCACTGATCCCGTCCCGGATCAAGTCCGGGATGACGAGGGGCGCGCCGCTAGTTCAGGCGCGTTCCGATCTGGGCGATGGCGTCGTCGAGCAGAGGGTCCGACTTGGCCCCGGCGATGCGGGCGGCCAGGATCGTCTCAGCCGCGCGGGCGGCGACGTCGGCGGCGGCGGCCTTCACCTCGGCTGTGGCCTGGGCTTCGGCCGAGGCGATGCGGCGCTCGGCCATGGCCTGACGACGGGTCAGGGCTTCTTCCAGGCGGACCTTGGCGTCGGCTTCCATGAGGCGGGCGTCGGCCTCAGCGGCGGCGAGCATCGCCTTGGCCTGGGCGTCGGCCTCGGCCTTCTCGGCGCGGATCTGGGCCAGCAGGGCCTCGGCCTCGGCGCGCAGGCGGGCGGCCTCGTCCAGTTCGGCCTGGATCTTGTTCGCCTTGGCGTCGAGTTGGCCCGCGACCAGCCTGGGCACGCCGGCGGCGATCAGGATGGCGAAGAACAGCACCAGGCCGATGCCGACCCAGAGCTCAGGGTTGGAGACGTTCCAGAAATAGGCTTCGAAGACATGGGGCATCAGACGGCTCCCTTCACAGCGGCGGCGGCCTCGGCGGCGGTCGCGGGCTTGCCGGTCAGGCGCTGGACGATGGCCTGGGCCGTGTCGGCGGCGATGGTGGAGACGTTTGTCATGGCGGCGTCGCGGGTCACGGCGATCTGGGCCTCGGCGGCCTCGATGCGGGCGTTGACCTCGGCCTCTTCGGCCTGACGACGGGCCTCGGCCTCGGCGGCGACGCGGGCCTTGGCCTCGGCGGCCATGCGGCGGCTGTCGGCGCGGGCCTGTTCGACCTCGGCCTTGGCGGCGGCGGCCTGGGTGGCGGCCTCGGCCTGGACCGATCTGGCGGTGGCGACGGCGGTGGAAATGGTGGTGGCGCGCTCGTCCATCACCCGGCGCAGACGCGGGGCGAAGACCTTGGCGATCAGCAGATAGAGGACGAAGAACAGGAACAGCAGATAGACGATCTGACCGGCCCAGACCGAGGTGTCGAACTGGGGCAGGCCGCCGGATTCGGCTTCGGTCGTCGTGGCGTAGGTTCCGCCGGTTGCGTCTGATTTTTCAGGGGCGGCCATGGTGTCCGTCTGCGTCGAGATAAGCAAAGAGGCGGTGTCCCCGCTCAGGGGAACACCGCCACTGGAAACGCCGTCGAAATCAGGCGTTGAGGATCAGGATGCCCAGCACGAAGGCCAGGATGCCCAGGGCTTCGGCCAGGGCGGCGCCCACGAACAGGTTGCCGACCTGGCTGCCGGCGGCCGACGGGTTGCGCAGCGCCCCGTTCAGGAAGTTGGCGAAGATGTTGCCCACGCCGATGGCGGAGCCGATCATGCCGAGGGTGGCCAGGCCAGCGCCGATGTATTTTGCGGCTTCAGCTTCCATGAGAGTCTAATCCTAGTTTTGGGTTTGATGGGTTGGGGCGAAGGGACGGGGCGTGGCCTTAGTGGCCATGGCCCAGGTTGACCACATCGTTGAGATAGATGGTGGCCAGAACGGCGAAGACGAAGGCCTGGAGGAAGGCCACGAGGAACTCCAGCGCGGTCAGGGCGACGACCATGGTCATCGACAGGGCCGCGATCGGCAGGGCCCAGAGGCCCAGGCCCTCGCCCGCGAAGGCCATGGCCCCCAGGCTGACGACGAAGCCGGCGAAGATCTTCAGCGCGACGTGGCCGCCCAGCATGTTGCCGAACAGACGAAGCGCCAGGGTGACCGGTCGCAACAGGAAGGACAGGAACTCGATCGCGCCGACGACCGGGCGCAGCACCAGGGGCGCGCTCGACGGCCAGAACAGCAGGAAGAAGCCCAGGCCGTGCTTCAGGATGCCGATGCCGATGACCAGCAGGATCGTCAGGACGGCGAAGGTGATCGTGACCGCCAGCTGCGAGGTGGCGGTGAAAGTCAGGAACATGCCCAGGATGTTCATGCCCAGGATCAGGGTGAACAGGGTGAAGACGAAGGGGAAATACTTGCGACCCTCGTGGCCGATGATCGAATCGGTGACGCCATCGATCATGGAGAACAGGGTCTCGCCCGCAGACTGAAGGCGGCCGGGGACGACCTTGGCGCCCGAGGTGACGGCGGTCAGGAACAGCACGACCAGGGCGAAGGCGATGGTCATGGCGACGTGGGAGTTGGTCACGGCGATCTGCTGGACGCCGAGGAAGGGCACCGCCACCTCGCCGAACTCCAGACCCGGAATCGGGTGCACTTCGAACTGTTCGATCGGATCGGCCAAGGCCTATCGCTCCTCATCATCCACGTCGTCGAAGGGAATGGACCGAGGTTCCACGCCGCTCGCCGCCGCCTGTGCCATCAGCCGCTGGGCCGTCTGCCACGCCATCCACAAAGACACGGCAAAGCCCACAAGGACCCCGCCGATCACCCCCCACGGCGCCGTTCCGGCGTAGTGGTCGATGCCGAACCCCACCGCGATCCCCAGAAAGACGCCGCCCAGCAACTGGGCGACGACCTTGTACGCCTGGCCCGCGACGGCGCGACCGGCCGCATCGGATTGGGCTTCCGAGGTTGTCCGCGCCTCCAAGTCGGATGCGGAGCGAGTGAGGCGAGCGATCGCCTCTTCGCGCGATTCCGGGGGCAGGGACATGGGTTCTTGCGCTCAAGCCCCGCCCGGCCACGCAAGGTTTTGCGGGCCCCGACAGGGGTCTGAATTCGGCGCGGAACCTATAGGGAGGGGGTCGGAAGGTCAAGGAGCCGTGATCATGGCTCAAGTTATTGATCGGGCGAGGTTTCTGTCCAGCCTGCGACGATGTCGCCCGCCGCGATGCCCTGCGCCTGAGCCGCCCGACGCGCGGCGGCCCGGGCCCTTCGCGCCTCGAAGTGGTCGTAGCGTTCGCGCAACTCGGCGCGCAGGGCCTCGATCTCGGCGGTCTGGCGCGCCGAAGGCGGGCGTTGGGGGCGCGGGGGGCGGGGGCGGGTGGAGCGGATGCGGGACATGGGTGCCTTTCGGGAGTTGGTGGGGGGCAAGGGCCTCTCCCTCCCCCTCGGGGGAGGGTGGTCGACGCGGAGCGGAGACCGGGTGGGGACGGCTGGTGATGCAGACGCCGGCATCACTGTTGCCGCGCGGGGCCG